>JAUIKX010000044.1 GCA_030430515.1 Gammaproteobacteria bacterium
CCTAGCACCCCCATACCGCCGGCTTTGGACACCTCCGCGACGACATCCCGGCAGTGACTGAACGCAAACAGCGGAAACTCGATGCCCAGCTTTTCACATATGGGTGAATTCAAAACCTACCCCCCTTCGATTCGTGGAAGAAAATGTACTTCGGCGTCTGGCCCGATGGGTTCGAGCCAGGCGTCCTGATAGATCTGCCCTTCAATGGCGACAGCGCTGCGCTCGAGTTTTTCCGCCAGCGCCGGCCAACGTTCCTCGAGAGACTTGAGCAGATCACGATAGTTTTCAGCGGTGACCTCGACCTGCCGCACACCATCGGTGTACGGCAGGAGCGAGTCGTTGAAATGGACACTGGCCAGGGTTCTAGCCTTTCTCTTGCGCGTCCAGAGCGGCCAGCACCCGTGGCGGTGACAGCGGCAGGTCGGGAACGAGGAAGCCAAGGGCATCGCGGGCCGCATTGGTGCAGGCCGCCAGCGGAGCGACGATGCCCGTTTCACCGACCCCACGAACCCCGTAAGGATGGCTCGGGTTCGGAACCTCGATGATCTGCGTGTCGATCATGGGCAGGTCGGACGCGACCGGCACCCGGTAGTCCAGAAAACCGGCGTTCTGCATGACGCCGTTGCTGTCGAAGATGTACTCCTCGTTGAGCGCCCAGCCGATACCCTGCGCCGCGCCGCCCTGGTACTGACCTTCGACGTACGCGGGGTGAATGGCCGTGCCGGCATCCTGAATGGCAGTGAACGACAGCACATCGACTTTGCCGGTCTCGCGGTCGAACGCCAGATCGACGATGTTGCAGGAGAAGCTCGGGCCGGCACCCTGTGCGTTGAGGGATGCCTTACCCATGATCGGGCCGCCGGTTTTGTGCGCCTTCGCCGCAAGGTCGGCAAGACTCATCGGTTTGACGTCGGCATTGACCCCTGGGCCGGGAACCGCCTGTCCGTCTTCCCACTCAACCTGATCTTCATCTACGCCCCACAGCGCAGCAGCCCGGGACTTGCAGGACGCGATGACGTCCTCACATGCCTGGATCACGGCGAGCCCCGTGGCAAAAGTCGTGCGCGAGCCGCCCGTGACGTTACAGAAACCGGTGGTTTCCGTATCGCCGATGAGCGCGCGGATGGAGTCGTACGGAACGCCGAGGGTTTCAGCCGCCATGATGCACATGGATGCCCGTGAGCCGCCGATGTCGGGGCTGCCTTCCACCACCTGCACGGTGCCGTCCGGGTTGATGTGCACTTCGGCACTGGACTGCTGGCCGATGTTGAACCAGAAGCCGGCCGCGACCCCGCGACCCGCACCTTCCGGCACCGGTTTGGTGTAGTTGGGATGCGCTTTGGCCGCTTCCAGGCACTCCTTCAGGCCGATGACCGAGAACTTGGGCCCGTACGGCGCCTGTGTGCCCTCTTCCGCAGCGTTCTTCAGACGCAGGTCGATCGGGTCCATGCCCAGCTTGATGGCCAGCTCGTTCACCGCCACTTCCATGGCGTGCATGGACTGAGGCGCACCCGGCGCCCGATAGGCAGCCACGGTTGGCTTGTTCACCATCACGTCGAACGCTTCGACTTTGAAGTTTTCGAGCTTGTAGGGTGCAAACACCGCCATGGCGGCCGGGGCATGGGGCGCGCCGGAAAAAGCGCCGGCCTCCAGAGCGATCCAAAGCTGTGCCGCCGTCAGGGTGCCGTCCTTCTTCGCTCCGACTTTCACCCGCGCGACCGTGCCGGACGTCGGCCCCGTCGCCCGGAAGACTTCCTCGCGGGTCATCATCATCTTCACCGGCCGGCCGCTCTTCTCAGACAGCATCACTGCCAGCGGCTCGAGGTACACGCGGGTCTTGCCGCCGAAGCCCCCACCAATCTCCATCGGCACGAAGCGAACTTTAGAGATGCCTTTGCCGGTCAGAGCAGCGACCTGCCCCCGCAGCTCGAAATGTCCCTGAGAGCTCGCCCATACCGTAGCATGGCCGTCCTCAGCGACCGTCGCCGTGCAGGCGTGGGGCTCGATATAACCCTGGTGCGCCATGGGTAGAACGTGTTCGTTTTCGACGATGACATCCGCTTGAGCGAAGCCATCCTCCAGGTCGCCGCGAGCGAGCGTCATCACACCGGCGACGTTGCTCGGTTTCTCGGGTTTTTCCGGCAACCCCTGAGTAAAGCACTGCTCATCGAGCAGAGGGGCATCAGCCGCCATGGCCTTGAGCACGTCGAAAACCGGCTCAAGCTTCTCGTACTGCACTTCGATGGCATCAAGCGCCGCTTCGGCAATGGACAGCGATTTCGCGGCAACCGCAGCAACGGCGTGACCGTTGTACCGGACCTTATCGCGGGCCATGATGTTCTGCGCGAGCCCGGACAGGCTGCCGCCGCCCTCGCCACCCAGCTCTCCGCCATCGTTCACGCTGGGAAAGTCATCTCCCGTGATAACGGCAAACACCCCATCCATGGCCTGGGCTCTGGAGGTATCGATGGACAGAATCTTTGCATGCGCGTGAGGGCTTCGCAGCACCTTGCCGTAGATCATGTTGGGCAGGTTCATGTCCGCACCGTACTGCGCCCGGCCCGTGACCTTGTCGGCGCCGTCCGGCCTTACCGGCCGGGTGCCAACCACTTTGTAATCGATCGCTTCTGCCATGGATGCTGCTCCCAGGTGATGTTTGCGGCATTGGATGCCGACGACTCTTTAGCGCAGAATCATACCGTTAATCCAAAGAGCAAATCATCAGGGAGACCCTAATGTCACGCATGGCTTTATCGTTCGAAGGCAACGTTGCCGTACTCAAGTTCAACCATCCGGAAGTGATGAACGCCGTGGGCAGCATCATGCTCAACGATTTCTCGGATGCACTTCTCGAGATAGAAGGCAGCAACGCGCGGGCTCTGCTTCTGACCGGTGAAGGTCGCGGCTTCTGCGCCGGCGCCAACCTTCAGGACGACTCTGGTGAGCCCCGCAAAGGCGGCGCCGGCTACTCTCTGCGCAGCCGCTACCACCCGCTCCTGCTGCAGATGCGCGACCTGGAGATGCCGATCGTCACCGCGGTCAATGGGGCGGCGGCCGGAGTCGGTATGAGCTTCGCCATGATGGGCGATATCGTTTGCGCATCGAAACAGGGCTATTTTCTGCAGGCCTTCACCCGCATCGGCCTCGTGCCCGACGGCGGCTCAACCTATATGCTGCCCCGCCTTGCCGGCTGGGGGCGGGCTGTGGAACTGAGCCTTCTGGCCGAAAAGCTGAGCGCCGAGAAAGCGGAAAGCTGGGGCCTGGTGAACCGGCTGTTCGACGACAATGAAGCGCTGATGGCGGGCGCAATGGGTCTGGCCACCCGGCTGGCGAACGGCCCGCGCTCCATCACCCTCACCCGCAAGCTGTACTGGGCGAGCCTCGGCAACTCCTTCGAAGAGCAGCTGCAGCTCGAGTCGCAGCTACAGGACGTGGCCGGCAGCAGCGAAGACTTCAAAGAAGGCGTTGCGGCGTTCCTGCAGAAGCGGGACGCGAATTTCCAGGGAAGTTAGCGCTTTGAGCCGCTTTTGAATCCCGTTTTGAACAGGAGAAGCGGCTCGGTTAGGGTGATGTAGGACAAAAAAATATCTTAAGGAAGGTGGGACTATGGGGGTTTTCCGATTCATTGCCGGTATCCGGCACCTGGGCGCTGTCGCGGCGGCCACTGCAGCATGTCTGATCGCACAGACAGCTGTGGCCGACTTGCCCGGTGGCGTCATCCTCGATGACGCATACACCTGGTTCAGCGCCAAGAGCGTCGAAGAACCGGTAGACGGCAAGATGACGGACCGGGGCTGGTCGCTGCAGTACGGAATTCGATTTCTCGGCGATGTGCCCGCTTTCAGCGCCGTGCGAACGGTCGTCTCGAAGGACGGCAGGAAGCTCGCGGAGCATCGCAAGTCCTACACCCAGGGCCACGCCAACACGTTCGCCAGCGACGGCCGCTGGATGGTCTTCAAAAAGACCGAGCCCGCCGATGACCTCATCATCGGCGATGGCGAATTCGACGTGGACCTGTACTTCATCAACGGCAGTACCGACGAGGAAACGCGCATCCGCGAATACACCCTCGACGTGCGCAAGGTGCACCGTCAGCACCACCTGCGCTTCATCAATCCGCCGCACTACTTCGTCAACCACCACGGCAATGTCAAAGACGCCATCATCTCGCAGCGCGCCGCCGGAGACGGCAACTACATGACGAGCCGCGACGGTTTCCTCGGTGGTTCGGGCGGCGGCGCTTCCGTCACGCGGGGCGACAACACCGGCTTCTGGGAGGATCGCAACTGGGTCACCATCCTCATCAACGTCACGCGCGACGATGACCGCTCCCTGTCGAAGCTCAATCAGGGCAGCGGCAGCCGGCTGGCGGGTACGGTCGGACGGATGATCGCCAAGGTAGACGGCGAAACCATCGATCTGACGCACCCGGAGCTGCGCCAGCAGGACGCGGTGTTCGCCACCCTCAAGTACAGCGAGTCCGTCATGCATACCGACCGGTACGCCGAGGAATATCACAGCGGCACCGAATACCGAGAGCCACTGGGTTTCGCCAAGTACATGCTCAACCTCTCGCTAACGTGGGGGCCTGAAGACAAGCGCGTGCCATCATTCGTCGCGCTGGACGATCATCCGGGCGACTGGGAGCTGAAGTGGGTCGTCAACGGGGAGGTTCTGCGTACGTTCTATTTCACCGTCGGTAAGGACGGTCTGATCGAGCCGCACGAAGACGAAGACGACGCGGATCTGTCGCTGCCGCCGCGCACCCACCTGGTGGAAATGAAAATTCCTGATGGCGGCTCCAGCCTCGACAGCCGTCTCACTGACGAATTCGTCGACGATTACGCGTTCTACGGCCTCGGCCTGCCCCGCTCCCTGCGTTCCGGCATTCCGGACAAAGGCAATCCGTTTCCGCAGTTCTCCGGCCCGAAGGTCGAGCCTGCGGACCCGGGAGCGGCCGACCGCGAACGACGGGAAGCGCTGAAGCAGCGTCAGGCAGCCGAACAGGCGGCGGCAAAGGCAGAGCGCGAAGCGGCAGCCGCAGAGCGCGCAGCTAACCTGCAGGCGGAGCGCGAAGCATACGCTGCCGAAGAAGCGCGTCGCGCGGAGGAAGCTGCTCAGCGCGACAAAGACATCGAACGCATGGTGGAGGAGGAAAAAGCCCGCGCCATGGCAGAGGTAGAGCGGCTGAAAGGAGAATATGCCGATGCCGCCGATGAGGTCAGCCGCAACTCCGGCCTGCCACTGTGGATCAGGCTGCTGCTCAGCGTGGCGCTCATCGGCGCAGGCCTGGCACTGGCCGGCAG
Source organism: Gammaproteobacteria bacterium (assembly GCA_030430515.1). GTDB lineage: Bacteria > Pseudomonadota > Gammaproteobacteria > Pseudomonadales > Azotimanducaceae > SYFY01. The sequence goes on from JAUIKX010000044.1 coordinate 5,307, forward strand.
CTGGCTCACGGAGAAAGTCGCGGCAGTCAAACCGCTGGTCGCCGCGGTCCAGCCTATGGGAACGCTGCTTGGCTGGGCGCTCATTGCGCTGGCACTGGTCGGCGTCGTCATGGATCTCTTCTATCTGCAACCGCTGGTGGCCAACGGTGTGCCGCAGATCGTCGCCATCGTTGCCGGGCTGATGCTGGCACGCGGCGCCATCAAGGAGAAACTCTCTGCAGTCGAAGGCGACGCAGGCGAACAGGCCGCAAAAGCGGCGGCCGCTCTGGAAGCTCAGGAAGCCCGTCTGGCTGCGCTCGACGGCAAAGCGTCGACAATCGGTCTGGTGGCGCTGGTTGCAGGGCTACTGCACCTGGTTGCCGGCGGCAGCCCGCTCATCTGATGCGGAGGGTTTTGGTGATGCAATCCTTGTATAGGTTAATTGTTGTGCTGCTGTTGGCCCTGCCCACCGTTGCCTCGGCTGAACTGCCGGAAGGTCTGGTATGGGACGATCCCTACACCTGGTTCGACGTCAGCGAAGACAGCCGCTACGTGAACGGCGCAACCGAAGATCTCGGCTGGAAGCTGCAGTACAAGTTCCGAATGTTCGGCGACGTTCCGGAAAACAGCGCCTTCCGACTGGTGCTGAGCCGCGATGGCAAAGAGCTCGGCAGCCTGCGCGAAAATGGCAACCGGCGGCAGATCGGCCGTCCGGGTTTCGACTGGGACCGCCCCCTGCTCGGCATGTCCGCCGACTCGCTGGTGAACTGGAAAACACCGATCGTCGGCGCCGGTCTGTACGACCTCGCGGTGTACTACATCGACGGCACGAGCCTCGATGAGCACCTCGCTCGCCGTTACACCCTCGATGTGCGCGCGGCGCCGAGGGTGCGAGGCACCGCTTCCAACTCCCAGGCGGACGGTCCGCACTACTACCTGAACCGGCACGGCGACGCTGCCTGGTCGATCGTTCATCAGAGGCCCGGCAAGTTTCCCGAGTACATGGCCGACTACTACAACACGGGCGCGGCCGGAAACTCGGTGACACTCTACTGGAACACCTTCCCCAGAATGTCGGAAAAAGACGGGAAGACAGTCGCGAGCGAGACCTGGATCAGCGGGCGGCTGAAAGCCAAGGTCAACGGCAAACGCATCGACCTGGGTTCCCAGGCACGGCTGCAGCAGGTCACCAACAAACAGGTGCGGCAGATCTGGGCGGAGATGAGCGACCGCAACGCCGAAGCCTATCGAACCGGGCCGCCCAACAAGCAGGCCATTCGTTTCGCCATGTACCGCACCGACCTTCCTCTGACCTGGCGTGACGACGACGAGCGGCACACCACGCGTCAGCCGTCCGGCTCCGTGACCTACGAGGCGACGCCGAAGCAGGACTTCGTCGCCCTGAACGATCACCCCGGTGAGTGGGAAATCGAGTGGGTGGTCAATGGCGAGACGCTGCGCTCCTGGCGTTTCGACGTCGACGAAACCGGACGCATCCAACCCTGGGACGAAACGCCCGGTGACATCACCACGGGGCCGCACGCCCACTTCGTCGAGATGAACATTCCTGAAGGCGGTACGTCCATCGATGGCCGACTGACCCCAGACTTCGTCGAGGACGGCGCGCTGTTCGGTTTGGGCCTGCCGGATGAGTTTGCGGACAAAGTGCCGGAGAAAGGCGAGCCCTTTCCGGTGCCCTCAGTCGCAGAGGCTTCGACCGAAAACGCTGAGCAGGCAGCTCAGACCAGCGCACAGCCCTCCGCAACACGTCCGGCAGCGGCAGAACTGCCCGCCTCTGACATTGCGGAGCAGCGCGAGGCTGAAGAGCCTGTTTCTGCGCCACAGCCTGAATCTGCAGAGCCGACAAGCATCGACCCATCGGTGGATACCTCAACCGGGAGCGGCGGACTCCACGGCATCGTCCGCGTGCTCCTGTCGCTGTCGCTCGTGGCAACCGGCATTGCATTGGCAGGTGCTTCGCTTGGGCCACTTGCTGGCGTTGCAGAAACACTGAAAGGCTGGCAGTTCCTGCTCGGCGTAGTCACCCTGTTGCTGGCATTTATGGATTTCGGCATCGACGTCGGTGGCCTGCGGCCCATCATCGGTGATGGTCTGCCGCAGCTGGCGGGCTTCGCGGCGGCAGGCGCAGCTATGAGCGGCAATCTGCAGATCGACGCGCTGAAAAAGCTGCAAGGCTCAGCAACGCCTCTGGGTATCGCCGCGCTCATCGCCGGTGTTCTACACCTTGTCGCAGGCGGGTTGCCCGTTCTGTAACGGGCTGTCCGTTACTTTCGAAGGAACACGAACTGGCCACTTTCGTGGCCAGCTCTTTCGATGCTGCCGAACGTCGGTGTCTGATTGATGAGGTCGCCGTTAACGGTGTACTTCACCCGATCCACCAGGTACGAATACATCTGCTCGCCATGCAGAATGCCTTTGTTTTCGTCCAGCAGCGCCAGCAGCTCACGGGTGAACACGGAATGCTGACCCTCGCCGCCGCCGTCGAATACCGGCCCGTCTCCCCCCGAAGTCAGCATGGTGCGCGACCGGCTCTGGATCAGGAACGGCAGCATGACTTCGAGGTCCTCCGCACTGTATTTGAAACCACCGGCACTCTCGATTCCGGCACCGGAATAGCACGAGTCGGCGATGATCATCACGTGTTTGGCCGGGATGTTCTTGATCCAGTTGGCCACCTCTTCCGAAGACAGACCTGCGCCTGGGGCTTCCTGTCGGGATCGCACCTCCACCGGCAACCAGTAACTCTGACCACCGGTTCGGTAGCCGTGCCCCGCGTAGTAAATCACCACGAGATCGTCCGGACCGGTCAGATCCATCAGCTCCGAGATCGCCTGAAACATATCCAGACGTGACGCATCGAGCAGCAGCTTCGAACGGAAGCCGTACTCACACTCGAGCAGTTCATGCACCGATCGTGCGTCGTTCTGGGCGTTGTCCAGATCCGCGAGATAGTCGTAGTCATTGTTACCGATCACAATCGAGTGGTAACGACCGAGCTTCACATTGCGGGGTATGCGGATATTGGATGTGTCTTCGATCGGCGAACGGGTGGCATAGGACTCCCTTCTCAGGTTGATCTCCTGCAGCTGGCCGCGATAGTCATCCACTTCGGCCTGCAGTCCCGCAATCATCGCCCGCTGCTCCCTGACCTGGCGGGTGCGCTCGGCGAGCTGCGTTTCCAGTTCGGCCCGACCCGCGCTCACAGCGTTACCTGCCGCAATCTGCTGCTCCAGTCGGGTCTGCTCGCGCTGCAGCGACGCCATGCGCAGATTGGCCTGATCCAGCGCATCGGTCCGGCTGGCAAGCTCCTCTTTGATTCCGGCAAGCTCAGCCTCGGCTGCGGCAAACTGCGCCTGTGCGGCGGAAGTTGCGTTGACCTGGTTGTCGAGCTGCTGTCGCAGCGCTTCCGCTTCGCTCGACGTCGACGCGAGGGTGGATTCGAGTTCCTGCATCCGCGCCCTTTGCTCAGCGAGTTCCTGGGCACGTTTGGCTGTCACGGCTTCGAGCTCCTCAACGCGTTTCTGCGCGGCGCTGTCGTTTCTGGCTGCCGCCTGACGACTTTCCTCCAGCTGCGCCGTCAGCGTTGTATAGGCGCCATCGGAGTCGTTCAGCGCCGCCCGGGCAGATGCCAGGTCCGACGACAGCCGGGCGAGCTCGGCATCTTTCGCCTCGAGGCGCGCCAGCGCCTGTGCCATATCTTCGTCGGCTTTTGCGTTCACCCGCTCGAGTTCGCGGTTCAGCCGCTGATTCTGAGCTTCCACACGCTTCAGGCTCGCCGCCAGCTGGGACTCCTGAAGACCCAGATCCCCTTCCATCGACTCGATCTGAAACCGCTGATCATCGATGGTGCGCTGCTGGTCGGCGAGCTGCTGACGGAGGCTCTGCAGCTCCTCAGGTCGGGACGAGCGCGCCGCGGCAATCTTATCCTCCAACTCTTCCATGCGTCTTTCAGCCGCAACGAGCGCGCTGCGACGGTCACCCACCTCTGCTCGCGCCAGCGCAAGCTGCTGGCGGATCTGCTCCGCTTCCTCGTTGCGCTGCTGTAGCTGTTCGGTGAGCTGAGCGATGCGTCGGTCGGCTTCCGTGCGCGCAGCCTCCAGTTCCGAAGCCAGCACGAGCTCCTCCCCCGCACCGGTGGCTTCCCGCCACAGATTGACGGCGGCCAGTCCGTCTTTTTCGGTGCCGAGACCGCGCTCGTAGAGCCTGGCAAGCTGCATCTTGCCGGTATTGTTGCCGCCTTCTGCCGCTTTCGCATACCAGGTGACCGCATCCTCATAGCGAGGGGGAGTGAACAGATACTGATAGACATCGCCGAGGCTGACCTGGGCATCGATGTCTCCATCGTCAGCAAGTTTGCGGAAAAACTGCTCGGCAGTTTGCGGGTTCGCGCGATCATAGAAGGTGTATTCGCCACCACGCAGCTCGCACTTGCGCGCACTTGTTTCGATGAGTTTGCGGCGCTCGGGGTAGACCATGCGCCCGAGCTTGCGCACCCTTGCAGGCAGCAGACAGGGAACGATCTGGTACGCCTTGGTCGCCGCCGCCATATCGACTTTGGCATCACCTTCAGCGCTGACGACCGGCTGGCCGGCCAGTACCAGCGTTGTCACAACCAGCGCCGACAGAGTCTTGCTTCTCATCGCCTACCCCCTTCTTCCATGATGAAACACCTACTATCCCCCGCACTAGGGCGCCTTGCAACGCCCTTCAATCAGACTGGCGAGCATGTGCCGCCAACGGGTGCGCCAGCAGCAGCTGTGATCGTACCGCGGGATGACGCATATCGAGCCCCGAGGCAGAACCGCTTCCAGCCCTCGACCGATCGAGGCCGGCACGACTTCATCCTGCCCGCCCCAGACGTGCATCTGCGGGATGTGCTGCAGCTCCGGGAGCACGTCGAGCGGACTGACCGACCCGCTGAGCGGTGTATATCCGTGGTGGGTGGTCCAGGCTTGCAGATCCAGGTTGGCAGCGAGCGTGATGATCCCTACGACCCGCTCGAGGCGCTGCGCCATAAGAACCGCCAGCACCCCACCACCACTGTGGCCGATGAGCCGGACAGGCCGTCCCTTCAGTACCCCCCTGGCAGCGGCAACCATGCTGACGACCACGGCCTCCGAATAACGATGGCTGGTCCAGTACCGGGCGTGACACGACCCGCTGCTTGCCGTGCCGTGATAGCAGGGGCGCCCCAGAAAAAAACGCGCGCCATCGTCCCTGCGCATCAACTCCAGGGCCAGCGGGAAGCCGACAGTGGGGTCGGAAGCCAAGGAGCCGTCAGACAGAAACGGTCGACCATCGCCAGCAATATACAGATTGACGGTCTCCTGGCCCTGGAGGTCGGCGAGCACGACCCGCTGCGGAAAGTCTGCTCCCTGTTCGATCCGCTCCTCAAGTACGGTGCACCCGGCAGAAACCAGACAGAACAACAACACCCAGAGCCGCAAACTCAGGTTTCCAGTCGGCCGCTGTCGATCAGATCACGACAATCGCCCACCTCGAGCACGGCCTCTCGGGACTCGTCGAGCAGCGCCGCGAAGCGCTCCTGCAAGGTGGGTTCCCTGGCAACCTTCAACGCCGCGCAGACCACTTCGGCCCGTTCTGCGACCCCGACACCGGCCAGCGACATCTCCGCTCCGGCATTGTCGAGCACGCGAACGAGTTCGAGCACTCCGGCTGCAGCATTCCACCGTGTGGTCGTATCGTCCGACCGGGTCAGTATTTCGCGGTAGGACTTGAACGCTGAACTCGGCCCTTTGAGTAGAAGGCCGGAGGCGCGATCATATTGGCCTTCCGCAATGGCCCGCTGGCCGAGGGTCATGAACTGCGCTGCCATATCCTGGTACAGCTTCATCCTTTCCGCGGCCGCAACCTCATCGAGCTCGATCGGATACTGCTCCATGATGGCGCCGATCAGTTCGTCATCATCCACCCGAAGCTGCAGGAAAGCCTGTATGCCGGCGGCAATGAGAACCACCGCCGTCAGAGCGATCCACGGCAGCGGCGATCCGGACTTGCGCTCAGGTGAAAGGCCGTCCAGGAAGGCCTGAACGGTCTCGGGGCGATCGCTGCGCCCCATGGCCAGGCCCGCCTTCAGCGTTTTCCATTGCCGGGATTTCAGCCCCGGCGGCCGCTCTGGTTCCAGGGCCTTGGCCCGCGCTTCGACGGCCGCTTTGCGATCGTAGGGGTGCTTCCCGGTCAGCAGTTCGTAGGCGACGCAGGCAAGAGCATACAGGTCGTCCTGCGGGCTCGGCGACAGGCCCTCGAACATCTCGCAGCTGGCATATTGAGGCGTCAGAGCGCCGAGCGCATCGGGATCGAAACGGGTGGTGCCGGATGATGCAGCCTGACTTTCGTCGAGCGTTCGCGCGATGCCCAGATCGAGCACCTTGACCTCACCGTTCTCCGTGAGAAAGACGTTGCTCGGCTTGAAGTCCGCGTGAACGATCTGCTGCTTGTGCACGTAGTCCAAGCCCTCACCGCAGCCTTTGATCAACGGCCATACCGTTTCCAGGGAAGCTCCCTGGGGGTTGTTGGCTATGAACGTATCGAGGGAGTTACCTTTCAGGTACTCCATGACCATGTAGACATGGTGCTCGGTGCGATCGAAGTCGTAGACCGCAACGATGTTCGGGTGGGTCAGCCGGCGGGACTGCATCGCCTCGCGGCGCAGCGCCGCGAACGCCTGCGGGTGCTCTTTGAAATCGCCGCCCAGAAGTTTGAGAGCAACATAGGGGTTGGATTTCTCAGCCTGGCGGTCAACGGCAAGGAAGACCTGCCCCATACCGCCCTCGCCCAGCATCATCTCCACGACGAACCGCTCACGGATGATTTCGCCCACCTGGAGAACCCGATTGGTGTCACGCACGACGATACGCGTCTCGTCGTCATCGTTGACGACGGTCAGGTCTTCATCCGGGTTATTGACGATGGTTTCGTCGTTGTCGTCAGCCACGGGGCCTCAACCTCTTATCCTCTCTTCCGCCTATCCACCTGGAGGCATATTCTATACCGCCACGCAGCACTTGCGCCGCCCCTTAGGCTCTGTGATAGTCAGGCCCTGAGGGAGCTGGCATGAGTGGCATTGTATGCGAACAATCGCAGGCGCCGCTGTGTATCTGCCCATCCGATTACCCAGAGCTACGGAAGGATAGGAAGCATGAACAAGAGCCGAATCGTACTGGCGGTCTCTGCACTGCTCGCGAGCAGCCAGCCTTATGCCATTACGGACATGGGACAGGCTATTCAGGACATGGGCGGAAGCGACTTGCTGGTGCGCGCGGGCGACGCCATCTACGTCACCTGTATCGCACTCGACACCACCCCAACCGACCAGAAAACAAGCGCACAGATCGAGTTGAACCTCCGCTGTGCCGACATGACCCAGCAGGCATTCTTTCTCGACCCAACACCCAACCAGGATGTCATTCCGCCAGCAGCAAACTCCTATGGCCTTGCTGCGGGAGCGACCGACTCCTACTTCTCGCTGCTTCGTCAATTTTCCGGCGAAGAAGCGTCTACTCAGGGACGCTACGCAACGGAAGGCTCCACCTCACAGTTCCGAACGCTGGCCAGCCGACTCTCGGCCATCAGGCGTGGGGTGCGCAGCAGCGGCCTGGCATTCAACCTGCAAGGTACCAACGTCTTTTCCGTGGCAGACAACGGCAACGATGAGGATGGGCTTTCAGACATGATCGGCGGTGCCGCCGGCTCCGGTGACGGCGACCTCGGCTGGGCCTGGTTTGCCAACGTCGAATACGGTTGGGGCGAACGCGATGGCACGGTCAGCGAAAACGGCTACGAGTCGGATTCCTACGGTGTCGTTCTGGGCGCTGACTATGCGTTCAACGACTCCCTCGTCATCGGTGCGTCCATCAACATCAACCGCGCCGAGGTGGATTTCGACCGCAGCGCGGCCGGCGGCGTCAACTCCGTATCCGGTGGCGGCATGGATATCGACAGCGAATCGCTTTCGGTGTTTGCGAACTATATGACCGGCCAGTTCTTTGCCAGCGCGATCGTCACCGCAGGCCAGGGCGAGATCGATATGACCCGCAGCATCGATGTGTCCCTGGCGCCCTCGAGGCTGCCGGGCACAACCGGTGCGGTGACCTCGAACACCGACAGCGACCAGCTCGCCACGCAGCTTCAGGCGGGCTACACCTTCGGCGAAACAGCGACCACCTGGGATCTGTACGGCGGCCTGGAGTTTTCGTCCATTGAGATCGACAGCTTCGCCGAGTCTGGATCACCGCTGGTGCTGAGCTTCGGCGACCAGGAAATCGACTCGCAGCAGATCTTCCTGGGCGGCGCAATCCGCCGGGCGATCAGCACGGATCGCGGCGTCATCGTTCCGTACGCAAGCCTCGAATACCGGTACGAGATGGACAACGACTCCAGATCCATCGACGCACGCTACTCACTGTCGATTCAGGGACCAACCGATACGTTCCAGGGTGAAACGGATAACTTCGAGATTCCTACGGAAGACGCGGACGACAGCTACTTCGACTTCACCGTCGGCGTATCCGCTCAGTTCGGCAACAACCTCGCCGCCTTCGCACAGATCAACAGCCTTCTGGGTCTGGAAGACACCACGGCGAACATGATCACCATCGGTGTCAGAGGCTCCTTCTAAGCGGCCACGCTAGGGCCCATCGGGCGGTGGGGGCGCAATGCGCGTTTCTGCCGCCCTGTCCTCAACCCGCACATCGAAGGTCTGGCCACCCGGGCCGAGCTGAATACTGCATACCGGGGGCAGGGACGCTTCCGTCACCCGCACCCCATCCAGCAGCAGTCCGTTGCTGCTGTTCAGATCGACAACCCACCAACTGTCCTTGCGCAGCTCAATGCGCGCGTGGCGCCTGCTGGCTTGCGGGTCGAGGGTGGACAGCTCGCACCCGGCGCTGCGGCCGATCTCGAACGATTCGGAAAAATACCGGGTCTGCTGCCTGCCGTTCTCCTGCCACATCATCCCGACCAGAAGATCGCTGCGGACAGGTCCAGCAAGCACCGTGGTGGCACCCCGCCGCCCCTCGTCACCATCATCACCATCGGGTAGATCACGCGGATCTCTGACGATCCCCGACTGGGTCAGCTCGAAGTACCACGCCAGAGCAACGACCACAGGAAAGAACAGAAGCAGACCGATGACCAGAGCCCGCACCGCACCGTCTGGGGCACCGAATGCGGGCAGCAGCTCCGCGGCACCCAGCGACGCCCCCCAGGCGGTGACCAGGTAAAGGCTGGCGACCTGAAAAACCTTCCGCCGTTTCAGCTCCTGAATGAAATCGATCAGGCGCTTCATGGAGATTGCCTCAACTCAGCAGGTAGTAGCCAACTGCAAGCAGCGCGAGGACGGCGACGAATGTAACCACGCCTATCATCGCACCAGATTTTTTCGGCTTTGTACCTGAACCAGGCTGCGCACCACCGGAAGCTGCAGGCGCCCCGCCCGGCAGCACGATGGCGCATTCAACAGTGCCGAACTTGATACGGTCGTTGGAATTGAGAAATGCGGTCAGCGCTTTCTGGTTGTTGATGTAGGTGCCGCCGGATCCGTCGCTCATCAGATCTGCGAACGGGGTCCTGACATTGTACCCCGCCCCCGCACCGCCTGCCGGACCGATGCTGAAGACCGGCGGCCCGCCTTCGACGCCGCCGACAAGCGCGGCATTCAGCCAGTAGCGGCCAGGCAACACGACACCGAATCGCGCCTGCAGGATCTGCACCTCGATCAGGGTCAGTTCGC
>JAUIKX010000352.1 GCA_030430515.1 Gammaproteobacteria bacterium
GGTCGTCGATGGTGCCGTCTTTCACCCCTTTGCGGTACATGTCCATCATGCGCTCCGGGGACCAGGCCTCCTCAGTAGCGATACGCCGATAAGGCGGATTAGGATCGATATTCATTGTCAGGCCTCGCTGATGAATTTGGTGGTGAGCATGTCGTTGAGGCCTTCGATGCCTTCTTCCGACCCGTGCCCGCTTTCTTTGATGCCGCCAAAGGGAGACGCCGGCACCGAGATGGCAAAACTGTTGATGCCGACCATGCCTGCCTCAAGCTCGTCTCCAAGCCTGCGGGTCACCGACGCGGCATTGGAAAACCCGAAAGCGGCGAGGCCATAGGGCAGACGATTGGCTTCAGCAATCGCTTCGTCCAGTTCAGCAAATGGGTTGATCAGCGCAATAGGGCCGAACGGTTCTTCCTGCATGAGCCGGGCGCTCATCGGCACATCTGCAATCACCGTCGGCGCATAGAAATAGCCGGGATCAGCAACACGCCTGCCGCCGCAAACCACCCGTGCGCCTTCGCTGCGGGCATCCTCGACAAAAGCTGAAACATCTCTGAGCCGCCGCTCATGGATGAGCGGCCCCATATGGTTCGCTTCGTCCAGGCCATTGCCGACCTGAAGCGCCGCAACACGTTCGGCGAAACCATCTACAAATGGCTCATACAGTGATTGATGGACGATGAATCGGGTCGGCGAAACACAGACCTGACCGGCATTGCGGAACTTCGCGCCAACGGACGCATCCAGCACCATCGCAAGATCTGCATCTTCGCAAACGACCACCGGCGCATGGCCACCCAGCTCCATGGTGGTGCGCTTCATGCCGTCGGCCGCCAGACGCATGAGCGATTTGCCTACCGGCACCGAGCCGGTAAACGTGATGCCGCGAATGACATCCGACGCAATCAGATAGCTCGATACTTCTGACGGAACCCCGAAAACCACCGACGCGACGCCCTGCGGCAAGCCCGCATCCAGCAGGCACTGGAGAATACCAAGCGCGGAAGCCGGCGTTTCCTCCGCAGGCTTGAGAATGCAGGGACAACCGGCGGCGAGCGGCGCGCCGAGTTTGCGTGCGGGATTGCCCAACGGAAAGTTCCAGGGTGCAAAACCGGCAACGGGGCCGACCGGCTCTTTAACCACCAGCATGCGGGTTCCCGGCGACTGACGCACCAGCACGCGCCCATAAGCACGACGGCCCTCTTCGGCATACCACTCGAAGATGCCGGCGGACATCTCCACCTCGATGCGGGTCTGGCCGATGGGTTTGCCCGATTCGAGCGTGGCGATCCTTGCCAGATCAGCACCGCGCTCACGAATCAGCGCCGCGGCACCTCGAAGAATGCGGCCTCGGGCATCCGGATTTTCATTCCGCCAGGCAGCGTTCACCCCATCAGCCGCGGCAAGTGCCGCATCAAGATCCGTCTGTGTTGCGTGGGGCAGCGTACCGAGCGGCTCTTCAGTTGCCGGATTGACGACCGTTTCGCTGGCTCGCCCATCGGCCGATAGGCGAGCACCGTCGATGTGCAGAAACAGTTCAGGATATTCAGATGCCAAGCTCACTCCCCCGAAAAAACGCGGCAACTGGCATTGTTGGCCGGGGCTCGACAGCTGTCAAATCATACCGTACCGTTCAGTTCGGTATGATTTCTGGTGGGCGGAGAAGCGGAATTGAGCCGAGCAAATGTACAGCTCACTGACTTGATGCAGGGATTCTGGCGCACGGCGGTGGTCCACGCACTAGCGAAACTGGCCGTCGCGGATCATCTCGACGAGACGTCTGCCAGCGCAGCAGAACTCGCCGAAGCGCTCGGAGTCGACGAACCATCGCTCTATCGTCTGCTTCGCGCCGCAGCCTCACTCGGTTTGCTCACACAGAACGAAGACCGCTTCTCGTTGACAGAACTCGGCCGGCCGCTACGCAGCAATTCGCCCGATAGCTTGCGCGGCATGGCCATGCATCTCGGAGGCGATCTCTACAAAGCGTTCGCTGAGCTGCCGGAAAGTGTTGCGACAGGCAAACCACCCTCGTGGATCAAGCATGGTCCCGAGGGTTTTTCTGCACTCAACGACGACCCGACTGCTGCAGCCATCTTCAATCAATCCATGGTGGACGGCAGCCGGGCAGTCGCCCGGCAGATGATCGACGCCTACGACTTCACCGTTTTCAGCAGCGTGGTCGACGTGGGTGGCGGCTACGGCGCGGTACTGACGGAGCTCCTGAAAGCCCATCCGCAGATGACGGGAACCGTCTACGACCTGCCGCACGGGCAGGCAGGCGCAGAGCGCTATTTCACGGCAGCGGGTGTTGCCGAGCGAGCCGGTTATACGCTGGGCGACTTTTTCGACGGACAACCACCGCGCGCAGACTGCTACGTGCTCAAATACATCGTGCACGATTGGGGCGACTATTACGCCGAGCGGCTCCTGCAGTCGATCGCCCGCGCGGCAGAAACCCGAAACGCCCGCGTGCTGCTGGTAGAACGGGTGTTGCCCGAACAATTCGAAGCACAACCGCAGCACCAGGATATGGCGCGTAGCGATCTGACCATGATGCTTTGGTCGGGTAAAGAGCGCACCGAGGCAGAATATGCTTCGCTGCTCGCCAAGGCCGATCTGAGTATCGACCGCATCATCCCCTTGAGCGGATCGCTGGCAATCCTTGATACTGTTCTCTAATCGCTATTGGGCCACTAAATATGTACGACACCTGGAAAGACCTCGTCGC
>JAUIKX010000353.1 GCA_030430515.1 Gammaproteobacteria bacterium
CCTCGCCCAGCATCTTCGATTTCACGCTGCGCTCAGCGATATCCACCGCTACCCGCTGTTTGAAGCGGATGGCCGCAAAATCTTCTTCGTTCCAGCGGAACGTCGATTCCGACCACGATCCCGATTCCGCGTAGTCGTAAAACATTTTCGGCGTGCGCGCTTTATGCAACGCCTTCAGCTCATCAATACAGGTCACCTGATCGAGGTTCATGGGCAGTGTTTTTCCCGAGATCGATGCATTCATTATATGCTTGCCGCCATGGACTATGACTACATCATCGTCGGCGCCGGAACCGCAGGGTGCGTGCTCGCCAACAGGCTCTCGGAAAACAGCAGCCGCTCCGTGCTGCTGCTCGAAGCCGGAGGCAAAGACGACTATTTCTGGATCGACATACCGGTGGGGTACCTCTATACCATCGACAACCCCCGCACCGACTGGCGCTTCACCACCGAGGTAGAACCGGGCCTCGGGGGACGCAGCATCGCCTACGCTCGCGGCAAGGGTCTGGGCGGCTGCTCCTCCATCAACGCCATGATCTACATGCGAGGTCAGGCCGCCGACTACGACCATTGGGCTCAGCTCGGCAATAGAGGCTGGGGCTGGGAAGACGTGCTGCCGGTTTTCAAGCGCAGCGAGGATTTCCAGCACGGCGCGGACGAGTGGCACGGCAGCGGCGGCGAACTCCGCGTAGAGGAACGTCGCGTGAACTGGGAGATTCTGGATGCATGGCGCGATGCGGCAGAAGCCTGTGGAATCCCGAAAATCCCGGAGTTCAATCGGGGTGACAACTTCGGTAACGCTTACTTTCACATGAATCAGCGCCGCGGAGTGAGATGGAGCGCAAGCAAGGCGTTCCTGCGCCCAGTGCAGCACCGCGACAACCTGACGGTGATCACCCGCGCCGAAGCACGGCAGATTCTTTTCGACCGGAGCGAGAACGGCCAGCGCGCCCGTGGCGTGCGGGTGTTAACGGAACAAGGTGAACAGACCTTCAACGCCCGGCTTGGCGTCGTGCTCGCCACGGGTGCGATCGCCTCTCCGCAGCTGCTCCAGGCATCAGGCGTGGGCGATCCGGGCTGGCTCTCCGAGATCGGCGCAGAAATCGTGCAAGAGCTCCCGGGTGTGGGCAGGAACCTGCATGATCATCTGCAGGTGCGCAGCGTCTACAAGGTGAGCAACACGACTACCCTCAACAGCCGTGCCGGCAATCTGTTCGGCAAAGCGAAAATGGCGCTGGAGTATGCGCTGTTCCGCACCGGACCTCTGACCATGCCACCCTCGCAGCTCGGCGCCTTCGCCAAGACCGACGACAGTCAGACCAGCGCCAACATCGAATGGCACGTACAACCGTTGTCGCTCGACCGTTTCGGCGAGCCGCTGCACGGGTTCGACGCGATCACGCCTTCTGTCTGCAACCTGCGCCCATCCAGCCGCGGCACGCTTCGGGCGCGCAGCACCGACATGCGCGAGCCTCCCGCCATCGCGCTCAACTATCTGAGCACGGAAGACGATCAGAAAGTCGCCATCGAAGGTCTGCGCTTCACCCGCCGTATCATGGAAGCCGAGCCGCTGGCTCCGTTCGAGCCGGAAGAATGGAAGCCGGGTGCTCACCTCCAGAGCGACGAGGAGCTCCTGGAAGCCGCGCAGCTGCTGGGCACGACGATCTTCCATCCCGTCGGCACCTGTAAAATGGGCAGCGACCCGCAGGCCGTAGTGAGCGATCGCCTGCAAGTGCACGGTTTGAACGGCCTCTGGGTTGCCGATGCGTCCATCATGCCGACGATCACTTCCGGCAATACCAACGCGCCCACCGTGATGATCGCGGAAAAAGGTGCGGCCATGATTCTCGAGGACAGCTGATTGAGAGTATTCGCTTCAAACCTGCTGCTATGCACCGGCCTGCTGTTCTGCGCTGGCGTCGTCTCAGCCGAAGACGCCACCTTTCGCTACTATTTCGAGCTCTCACCTCGGAGCCTGGACGAGCTCGACCACCTGACGCGAAGCCTTACCTCGGACCTTGGCGCGAGCGAAACGCATACGCCGATCGTGGTCGTGCTGCACGGCCGTGAAGCCACCGCGTTCGTCAGAAAAAACTACGAGCAGAACAAAGCGCTGGTCGACAGAACGGCGCTCCTCGATGCCCACGGCGTGATCGAAGTGAAAATGTGCGCAACCTGGATGCGCATCAACGGCATCGAAGAATCCGACATTCTGCCGTTCATCGAAACCGTGCCCTACGGGCCCGCTGAGATCGAACGTCTGCGCGAGGCCGGCAGCGAACCGGCCCCACGGGTGCAGATCTAACGGCCGGTATAGTTCGGCGCGCGCTTTTCGAGGAACGCCGTCATGCCTTCCTTCGCATCGTCCGTGCGGGCACACATGAGCTGGTTGCGGTTCTCTATGGCCATGGCCGCCTCGAGACCACCCGCGTCGATCGCCATGTTCAGCCCATCCTTCGTCAACCGCAGCCCCATGGGTGAAGTGGTGAGCATTTCGTCCAGATAGGGCTGCGCCGCCGCTTCGAGCTGATCATCCGGCACCACTTCGGAGACCAGTCCCGTGGCCAGCGCCCTATCGGCATGGATGAATCGGCCGGTGAGCATGAGTTCCGAAGCCACAGAGGTACCCACAAGACGGGGCAGAAAGTAGCTGGCGCCCATATCGCAGGCGGACAGGCCGATACGAATGAACGCCGCGTTCATCTTCGCTGACTCGCCC
>JAUIKX010000045.1 GCA_030430515.1 Gammaproteobacteria bacterium
TCTGGAGATCCACTGGGGGGCAGCGAGTTCGTTACCGTCACCGTCAAGCAGCTGAAAGCGTACGCCGAGCTCCATTTCATATTCCGCGGCCCGAGCACTGCCGGTGGTGGAGACACTGCGGCGCTGGCGCCGACTGTCCATGAGCTCGACAACGAGTCCCGCCTCGGATGCCACATCCGCCTCGCGGGCTCCTGCCTGGAGCAACCCCTGCCGCAACGGGTCCTCGAGAAAATGATTCCTGGGCGCCTCCACATGGAAGCTTTCCACGTTGGCATCGAGCGAATACGAGCGGAGGTGGAAACCACACCCGGCGACAAGCAAAACGGCTAACGCAATCAGACCCAGACGCATGGTGGAATTTGATTCCTCAGGTTTTCGATCGACGGAGGATACCACCCTCGCCAAGCAACCCCAGCACAGTAAGGAGCAGCACAACAAACGCGGCCGGAATCAGGCCGAACCGGGCGTAGGGTGTCGAGCCCTGCCGGGTCTCGAACTCCCCCTCGAGCACACCTTCGACAAACTGCGGCAACCGCTCGACGATGCGGCCACGCTCATCGACGATGGCGGTGATGCCGTTGTTGGTGCCGCGCAGCAACCAGCGGCCGAGCTCCAAGGCTCTCATGCGGCTGATCTGCATATGCTGCTCAGGGCCGATACTGGCGCCGAACCAGGTGTCGTTGGAAACGGTCATGAGCACATCTGCACCACTTGCCTGACGGCGCATGAGTTCCGGAAAGGCCACCTCATAGCAGATCACCAGAGCAGCCTCATAACCACCCAGCGACAGGTTCCTTTGCCCGGGCCGCCCCTCGCTCATGCTCGACATAGGCAGATCGAAAAACTCGATCGTGCCGCGCAGCAGGCCCTCGAACGGCACGTACTCGCCGAACGGCACCAGATGCTGCTTGAGGTAACGACCTTCGCCGATACCGAGCGCCAGACCGGCGTTGTAATAGCGGTAGCCATTCTCATCGCGGTCGACGTAGGGCAGACCCAGCACCAGCGCAGAGCCCAGCGAACGGGCCTTACGATCAAGCCCCTCGAGTAACTGTCGCGCGTTACCTTCATCCACGGTGATCGCACCTTCAGGCCAGAGCACGAGGTCGGCCCCCCAGTGCGGCTCTGACAGTTCGAGGTGTTTGCGGATGATCGGCAGCCTGCTCTCCGGCCGCCATTTGGTGGCCTGGGCCGTGTTGCCCTGCACGAGGGCGACCGTGCGCAGTTCGCCGCGATCCGTCCATGACACCTGCCCCAGCAGCCATCCGCCCGCGAAAAGCGCTAACACCGCGAGCGCTGCCGTACCGGAACGCTTTGTGAGCGTCTGCACCAGCAGCACCGCGAGCAGCGCTGCCATCGTGCTGACCAACAGAACGCCGCCAACCGGCGCATAAGCCGATAACGGCTGATCGAGCTGCCCGTAACCGAGAAAGAGCCACGGAAACCCTGACAGGAACCAGGTCATGGTCCACTCGCCGAGCACCCATACAGACACAAAGAGGCCACCGTTCGCCCAACGGCTCGTACCTCGCAGCCGCTGATAAAGCCACCAGTGAACGCAGGCAAATGCCGACAGCACCAGCACCATGAGCAGCACCAGAAAAGCCGCCAGAGGCGGCGGCGCATTGCCGTAGACATTGATGCTCACGTACACCCAGGAGGTGCCGAAGCCGTACTTGGCCAACGCAAACGCCCCGCCGGTCAGCACGGCGGAGTGCGGTGACCGCTCCAGCAGCCAGAACAACGCCCCCGCCGCGACGATAGACAGCGGCCACAGGTCGAACGGCGAAAAGCCAAGAACGTAGAGACCGCCGCTGAGCGCGGCGAGCAGCGCGGTAACGGGTTTGCTCACCCGGTCTTCCGCACCTCGAGCAGCCGCAGCCGCCTGGAATCGGCGTTGAGTACTTTGAACTGAAAGTTCTCCACCGCTACCGTTTCACCGCGCGCGGGAAGCCGCCCGAACGCCTTGAGCACCAGGCCGCCTATGGTGTCGAACTCGTCGTCTTCGAACTCCCCTTCCAAAGCCTCGTTGAAGTCTTCGATGGTGGTTGTCGCCTTCACGTTGAAGGTGCCGCCCTTCATACGCTTGATGAAGCCGTCGTCGTGCACATCGTGCTCGTCCTCGATCTCACCAACGATCTGCTCGAGCACGTCTTCAATGGTCACTGCGCCACAGATATGCGCATATTCATCGACCACCAGCGCCATGTGGTTGCGGTTGGCACGGAATTCCTGAAGCAACACGTTGAGCCGTTTGCTCTCAGGAATGACGGTTGCCTGGCGCAGGTAATCCTTGAGGTCGACTTTGCGGTCAGACGATTCGCCCAGAAGCAGCGGCAGCAGATCCTTCGCGTGAAGGATACCCTTGAGATCATCGAGGTCGTCACCCACGACCGGAAACCGCGAGTGCTTGGACTCGATAACCACCTCGAGCAGCTCGGAAAACGGCGTGTCTTCCGACAGGTAAACCAGCTGCGTGCGCGGCACCATGATGTCGCGGGCCTGCATATCGGACACGCCGACAGCGCCATGGATGATATTGAGGGTGTCCACATCCATGATCTGCCGGTCTGCAGCGTCTACCAGCATCTCCATGACTTCGGCGCGGGTTTCGGGCTCGTCGCTGAACAGCTGCGCCAGCCAGCTCAGCACACCGCGGCGATTCTCTTCCGCCGGGACGTTGGCCGGTTCACTCATGAGTAAGGGTCCTCCACCCCGAATTCAGCCAGCAGCGCAACCTCCAGCGCTTCCATCTGCTGCGCTTGTTGCTCTTCCTCGTGATCGTAGCCGCCCAGATGCAGAAGACCGTGTACAAGCATGTGCGTGTAATGATCGTCGACCTGCTTCGATTGCTGCCGTGCCTCCTCGATGACGACCGGCGCGCAGATCACCAGATCGCCCAGAAGCGGGATGGTTTCCGCAGGCAGATCTGCGGGGAAGCTCAACACATTGGTGGGCTTGTCTTTGCCTCTGTAGCGCTCGTTGAGCGTCCTGCTTTCATCGGCCTCGACGATGCGCACGCAGACCTCGTGCCCTGCCTTGTCGAGCTGCTCGAGCACCCGCTCGCCGATGCCCTGCAGCATCTGCACATCGGGTGGCGACGTCACCTGGTCGGCGATCTGCACGTCAATGGTCATCCGTCTGGTCCTGAAAGGACGCATAGGCATCGACAATCTTCTGCACCAGCGGGTGGCGCACGACATCTTTGGAATTGAAATGGGTGAAACTGATGCCCGAGACCTTTTCCAGCACCCGGCGCACGTGGATCAGGCCCGAGGTCTGTCCGCGCGGCAGGTCGATCTGCGTGATGTCGCCCGTGATGACGGCCGTGGAGCCGAAGCCGATGCGGGTCAGAAACATCTTCATCTGCTCGATGGTGGTGTTCTGGCTCTCGTCGAGAATGATGAAGGCATTGTTGAGCGTTCGGCCGCGCATGTAGGCAAGCGGCGCCACTTCGATGACGTTACGCTCGATGAGTTTGTTCACCCGCTCGGTGCCCATCATCTCAAACAGCGCGTCGTACAGCGGCCGCAGGTAGGGGTCGATCTTCTGCGCCAGATCACCCGGCAGAAAGCCGAGCTTCTCACCCGCTTCGACCGCCGGCCTGACGAGCACGATGCGCGCCACCCGGCGTGTCTCCAGCGCTTCCACCGCACAGGCCACCGCCAGATAGGTCTTACCGGTACCGGCCGGACCGATGCCGAAGTTGATATCGTTGGCGCGGATCGCCGCGACGTATCCGGTCTGATGGCCACCCCGGGGCATGATGGTCTTGCGCGAGGTACGGATGACCCGGTCGTGCGCAGGCTGGTGATCGGCTTCGAGCAGCGCATCCACACCGGCCTCCTGCAGAAACAGGTGCACGAGATCGGGCTCAATGCTCTCCCGCGATCCCGTTTCCTTGTACAGCGCAGAGAGGATGGCGCCGGCCGCCTGTGTCATCGCCTCATGGCCGCCGATCTGAAAACGGTTGCCGCGATTGCGGATGTGCACTTCCAGCCGCTCTTCGAGGTGCTTGAGATTCTGATCGAACGGGCCGCAAAGCGCTGCAAGGCGCTGCGGGTCGTTGGGCTCCAGAGTCACGCTCACGGTGTGGTCACCGGCTGCACGGGGAGCCGCGCTGTCAGTAGTGGTTGAACCCGGACTGTCGGAGTCTTCGGGGGGTTCGGAAAGGCTTGATTCGCTCAATCCATCCTCGGCTAGGTCTATGTAATTCGAAGCATATCGGCGCTGCCCCGCCTGTCAATCGGCTTGCAGCACACCTCTGAGGGAGTTTGGCAGCGCTTCCTCGACGAGCACATCCGCAAATTCACCGATGAGCCCGTCATCAGCGCAGATGAAATTGACCACGCGGTTGTTTTCCGTGCGGCCCTGCAACTGCCCGGGATCACGGGTCGAGCGCCCGGTCACGAGCACCCGCTGCAGTGAGCCCACCATGACCCGGGAAATGTCCATTGCCTGCTCGCGCAGGCGATCCTGCAGTATGGCAAGCCGGTGTTTCTTAACTTCTTCGGGCGTGTCATCCGGCAGGTCGGCGGCCGGAGTGCCGGGACGTGCGCTGTAGATGAAGCTGAAAGACGTGTCGAAGCCGACGTCATCAATCAGCTTCATGGTGGCCTCGAAGTCTTTGTCGGTCTCACCGGGAAAGCCGATGATGAAATCCGACGACATGCTGATGTTCGGGCGCACCTGGCGTAGCGCGCGAATCTTCGATTTGTATTCCAGCGCCGTATGGCCGCGCTTCATGGCCGCCAGAATGCGATCTGAGCCCGACTGGACCGGCAGGTGCAGATGATCGACGAGTTGCGGTATGTCGGCGTACGCCTGAATCAGCGCCTCGCTGAAGTCGTTGGGATGCGAAGTCGTGAAACGGATGCGCTCCACGCCCGGCACATCGGCCACGTAGTAGATCAGCTCGGCCAGGTCCGCCTCGTCGCCGTCGATCTCGCCGAGGTAGGAGTTGACGTTCTGACCCAGCAGATGGATCTCTTTGACCCCCTGATCGACCAGCGCTGCCACTTCATCGAGCTCGCCGCGGGTGTACGGAACCACGCAGAAGCTGCAGTACTTGGAGCAGCCCTCCATGATCGACACATAGGCGCTGGCACCATCGGCATGGGGTGTGGGCAAGCGATCGTACTTCTCGATTTCCGGGAAGGTGATATCGACGACCGTCACGCCTTCCGCACCGGCTGATCGCGCTTCTACGAGCTCAGGCAGGCGGTGGAGCGTCTGCGGCCCGAACACCAGATCCACGAATGGCGCGCGGTCGCCAATGGCCGCCCCTTCCTGGCTGGCCACGCAGCCCCCCACTCCGATCATCACATCGGGATTGGCTTCTTTGAGCTTGCGCCAGCGGCCCAACTGGTGGAACACCTTTTCCTGGGCCTTCTCCCGAATGGAACAGGTGTTGAGCAGCAGCAGCTGAGCCTCAGATGCATCGTCCGTGGGCTCAAAGCCGAGGTCGTCCTTCAGAAGATCCAGCATGCGCGCCGAATCGTACTCGTTCATCTGGCAACCGTGGGTCTGAATGAAGACCTTCTTCATGCCGGCATTCATCGAAAAAAGGGCGGCGGATTATATATGCAGGTAGACTCCACTTGAATTCCCTGATTGCACCCCAACCTACGCCGGTTTGCGGGCTGAAGCCGAGAGACCAAATGAGCCAATCCAAGCGCGAGATCAGCGAAAGCATCTACCGGGTGCTGTTCCACAACCAGAGCCAGATCTACGAGGTGTACGCCACCGCCATCTATCAGAGCGAGCTGTATGGCTTCATCGAGATCGAGGACTACATCTTCGGCAACCGCTCACAGATGGTCATCGACCCTAGCGAAGACAGGCTGCGCACCGAATTCGAGGGCGTACAGCGCAGCTTCGTGCCCATGCATGCGGTGATCCGCATCGATGAGGTGGAGAAGGAAGGCGTGGCGAAAATCAAGGACGTCACCGGCGACAAAGTTACGCCGTTCCCCATGCCGATGCCGCGAGATACAACACCGAAAAGCTGATGCGCTATGTCGAAGCCCGCGATGCCGCAACCATGGACGGCCTGCGCCTGGCACTGACCGTGGGCGTGCCCGGCCCCTGGAGCCAGGCCGCCATGTTCATGTTCGACTTCAAAGGCATCGATTACGTTCCTGTAGCGCAGTACGCGGGAGAAGACAACGACGATCTGGTCGCCTGGACGGGTATCCGCAACGCGCCGACCGCCGTGTACAACGACGAAGCACCGCGCAGCAATGCACTCGACATCGTCGCACTGGCAGAACGCATCCGCCCTGAGCCCCGCCTGGTGCCGGAAGATCCCGCAGCTCGCCAGCAGATGTACGGCATTTCCTGGGAGATCTGCGGCGAGGGCGGATTCGGCTGGACGCGGCGTATCACCATGCGCACTCCGTTACCTCCGGAGTATCAGGCGCTTGCCGACACGCCGGACGACGGCGTACCACCGCTGACCAATCGCACTAACATGGCGCGCGACTACCGCTCGCCGGATGCTGAGGTAGCCGCGGCCGAGGCCAGACTCTGCGCAATGCTCGACTACTTCGCTGAGCTGCTCACAAAGCAGCAGAGGCGCGGCTCCCCCTACTTCGTTGGAAACGCCGTCACAGCCTGCGATCTGCACTGGGCAGCGTTTTCAGCGCTGCTCGATCCACTGCCCCACGAACAGAACCCCATGCCCAACTGGCTGCGTGCCCGTTACAGCTACATCGGCGATACCATCGCCCGGCATAAGCACGAGATTCTGCTGGAACACCGCGATCACGTTTTTCGCGAGCACTTGAGCCTGCCGCTCAGATTTTAGTAGTCGTCGATTAGGGGAAACGCACTAAGCACATGGGATGGCGCCAGTGGCGCTTCCCGCACGAGCAGTTCCCGATTCAGATCGTTCAGCGATGAAACACCGGCCAGTGCCATGGCGGTGCAGACTTCATGCTCGAGAATCTCCAGCGCATTGACCAGTGCCTCCGCGCCCCCGGCCGCCAGCGCCAGCGCTTCGAAGCGCCCCATGCCGACCGCGTCAGCGCCCAGGCACAGCGCTTTGACCACGTCTGCGCCGCGCATGAAACCGCCGTCCACCCAGACCGGCACGCGGCCGCGAACCGCATCAACCACCTCAGGCAGGGCATCGATGCAGGCACGTGTGTGATCCAACTGACGACCGCCGTGGTTGGAGACATAGACCACGTCCACGCCCATATCCACACATCGTGCAGCGTCATCGCCGCGGGCCACGCCCTTGACGATCAGCGGTATATCGTAGCGTTCCTTGATGTGGGCGACCGTATCCCACGACATGCGCGCCTGGTAGGCGAAATCGTTAGCGCCCGCCTGCCGACCCGAAGCGGGCACATGCCGCTTGAGAATGTCGCGCTCCCGTCGGGAATAGACCTGCGTATCGGCCGTGAGGCAGAAGCCCGTGTAGCCCGCGTCAACCGCGCGGCGGATGATGCCATCCATCCAGGCCTGGTCCTGCATCAGGTAGAGCTGATACACCCGCGGCCCGGGCACCTTTTCGGCCACCGTTTCAAAGTCCGGCTCGCAGACGGAACTGAGCACCTGCAGCACGCCGAAGTCGCGGGCCGCGCGGGCCACCGCCGCGCCGCCGCCCTCGTGAAACACCTGGATCGAGCCGATGGGCGGCAGAACTACCGGCAAGCGCACCTCCTGACCCAGAATCGATGTGCGGGCACTCACCTCGCTCACATCGTTAAGCACCCGGGGCTTGAAGAGCCACGATTCCACCCCGGCGCGATTGCGTTTGAGCGAGCTTTCCGTCTCGGCGCCCCCTACCAGGTAGTCCCAGTCGTTACGATGCAGATTGCTGCGCGCCGCCTGCACCATCTCCGTGAGCGTAAGAAACCGATCACCCATGAAATCCCTCCTTCTTTGCCGATTAGCCTATTACAGCCCGCCTCTCTTAAACTAGACGTTTGCAAGAACTAAGGAAGAAGGCATGTCCACCGTCGTAATCATCGGCGCCGGCCACGGCGCAGGTCAGGCCGCAGCGAGCCTGCGTCAGGAAGGCCACGAAGGACCCATCATCATCTTCGGGGACGAGCCCTACCTCCCCTATCAGCGCCCGCCGCTGTCGAAGCAGTATCTCTCCGGCGAACAGGAGCTCGAACGGCTGTACCTGCGCCCGCAGAAGTTCTACGACGACAAAGACGTCGACGTACGCACCGGAGTGCGCATCACGTCTATCGACGCCGACGGCAAAACCGTCACAACCGATGGTGGTGAGACCGTCGCCTGGGATCACCTCATCATGGCGACCGGCAGCCGCGCGCGCATTCTCAACATTGAAGGCAGCGACCTGGGCGGCATCCACTACCTGCGCACCATCGCAGACGTCGACGCCATCCGCGCGGAGATGGGCGAAGGTAAGAAGCTGGTCATCGTCGGCGGCGGTTACATCGGCCTCGAAGTCGCCTCCGTAGCGGTCACCTCCGGCATGGAAGTGCACGTGATCGAAATGGAAGACCGCATTCTGCAGCGGGTCACCACGGCAGACATGAGCGCCTACTATCACAACCTGCACACCAACCGCGGCGTGCATATACACACCAACACCGGCGTGAGCGGCTTCAAAGGTGAAAACGGCCGCGTCACCGCGGTGAAAGCCGGCGATGTGTCCTTCGACGCAGACGTGGTGATCGTCGGCATCGGTATCATCCCGAACATCGAACTCGCCCAGGAAGCCGGACTCAACTGCGACAACGGCATCGTCGTAGACGACCATTGCCGGTCTTCCAACCCCGATATCTACGCTGTGGGAGATTGCTCAAACCATCCGAACCCGCTGCTCGGCCGACGCCTGCGGCTGGAATCAGTGCCCAACGCCATGGAGCAGGCGCGGGTCGCCTGTGCCAACATCTGTGGGAAAGACAAGACCTATGCGTCGATCCCCTGGTTCTGGTCGGACCAGTATGAGCTCAAGCTGCAAATGGTGGGCTTTTCCGCCGACGGCGACCAGCAGGTGCTGCGGGGTGACAAGGAAGCCAACCAGTTCGCGGTGTTTTATCTGAACGACGGCAAGGTCGTCGCAGCCGATGCGGTGAACAGCCCCAAAGAGTTCATGATGTGCAAGCAGATGATCGGTCGTGCCGTGGATGCCGAAAAGCTGGCCGATCCGGAGCAGGACCTCAAAGAACTGATGAAGTGACGAAGGTGTAGACAGCACGGAGGCCGCGGCAGATGCCACGGCCTCCACTGATGGCTATGCAGCCTTGCTTTCTTTTAGCCAGGCTTCCACTTCATCTGCACCGCCAATGCGCTCACCGTTGACGAACACCTGTGGAAAGCTGGTCGCTCCCGCGACTGCACGCATGGTCAGATCGCTGATGTGCTTACCCAGCACCCGCTCTTCGAACGACAGACCCGCCTCTTCCAGCGCCGCTTTAGCGCGCGCGCAGTGGCCGCAGCCTTCACGGGAAAACACCGTGATTTCCGCCGGCTTTTCCGCCCCCGGCGCCAGCGCCTCGAGCACCGTGTCGGCATCGGACACATGGAACGGGTCGCCCGGCTCATCGGGCTCCACGAACATCTGCTCGATCACACCGTCGCGGACGATCATCGCGTAGCGCCACGATCGACGGCCGAAGCCGAGATCTTCCTTATCGACGAGCAGCCCCATGCCTTCAGTAAAGTGGCCGTTACCATCGGGCAGAAAACGGATGTTCCAGGCCTGCTGATCCTTCTGCCACTGATCCATGACGAAGGCGTCATTCACCGACAGGCAGACGATTTCGTCGACGCCATGCTTTTTGAACGTTTCGGCCAGATGGTTGTAACGCGGCACATGCGCGGAAGAGCACGTTGGCGTGAACGCGCCGGGCAGAGAGAATGCCACGACGGTTTTGCCCGCAAATACGTCGTCTGAGCTGACGTTCACCCACTCGTGTCCCTGACGCGTTCTGAATATAGCGGTGGGTACCCGATCTCCTGATTTCAAATGGTTCATCAATTCGCTCCTTGGCTCGATCAACTGATGGAGCCAAGATACCGGGTCGCCGAACTTTTATGAAATGAATTGTTTATATCATTTCAATAGCCTTAAACGATCATCAAACCGCGCAGGAAAGCACCCGGGAGATCTGACAGTTTGGCCGGCCGCTTTCCTCCCGCCACTGCGCGAATGCCGCCTGCACTGCGGCCAGCGCTTTCTTGCTGGTGGGCTCACGATCCACCACACCCTGTTCGATGAGAGCCGCCACCACATCGGCCGAAAGGACCGGCGTGTCCTTGCCGACAAACCTCAGAAAGAATCGGCCGGTCTGTCCGCCCAGGCGATCACCTCGCGCCTTGAGATCTGCCCAGAGGCCGACGAAGTCTTCGTCCGGCCACTGGGCCAGATACCTGCCGAAACTGGCGTGGCTCTCCCGCACGTTGAGCACGAAAGTCGCATTCCGCTGCACGGAACGGATCTTCGCGGCATTGCGCACGATGCGATCGTCTCGAGCCAGACCTTCCAGCTCCTCGTCAGACAACATGGCGCAACGGCTCACATCAAAGCCGTGAAAAGCGGCTTCGAAGCCGGGCCACTTGCTCTCGATGATCTTCCAGACGAAACCCGAACGGAAGACGCAGGCGCTCATTTCGGCAAGCACCATGGCATCGTCGAGCTTCGAAAGCGCTCGGGGACTCTTCGGGACGGGCAGAAGCGCCTCCAGAGCCTGCGCACCCCCCTTGCGCTCGCTGGCCCGCTCGAAGATGCTAGAAAACGTATCCATGTCCGCTCCATCAACAGATGAGCCGAAAATGATCGATGTAATTGACAAACAGCGTCAAGGAACAGGCTCCGACCTTGAAGTGGAAAAAGCCCCCGAAGAGACATCAGAGAAGGGCTACGTCTACTGCGCGACATGCTCCTCCGTTCTGGCTGACCGGAGCGATCGCACCGAGGTCAATGGCACCCACGAACACACCTGCACCAACCCGCACGGCTTCACGTTTCATATCGGCTGCTATGGCCAGGCTCTGGGCTGCTCCATATCGGGTCAGCCCATGGCTGCCGACACCTGGTTCTCCGGCTTCCGCTGGCGTCTGGCATCCTGCAGCGAATGCACCACCCATCTCGGCTGGTACTTCGAACGCGGCACCGACTTCTTTTACGGGTTGATTCTCGACCGCATTCAATACGAGTAAACATGAGCACAACAATCGAACTCAGCAAAGAGTATCTGCATTTCGCCGCAGCGCATTTCACGTTGTTCAGCAGCACCGAGCGGGAAAATCTGCACGGCCACAACTTTCACGTCGCGGCCAACATCGACAGCGATGTCGGCGAGGATGGTCTCGCATTCGACTACAACATCGTCAAGCGGGCAGTGAAGGCGCTATGCGATTCGTGGGATGAGAAGATGCTTCTGCCGGGTCAATCACCTCATCTGGACATCACCGAGGAGGATGGTTACGTCATCGCCCACTTCAACGGCGAACGCATTCCATTTCTGCCGCGCGACGTGCTGGTGCTGCCGGTTCGCAACATCACCGTCGAAGAAATGGCGGCGCTCATCCTGGCCGAATTGCGCAACGACACCACCATTACCAGCCAGCCTGTCTCACGCATCGAAATAAAGGTATCGTCGGGCGCAGGTCAGTGGGCAAATTCGGTGTGGAGCAAATCATGAAAACCCTGGTCATTACCGGCGCCTCGAGCGGCATCGGCCTGCACACCGCGCAGAGGTTTCTGGCGGACGGCTTCGAGGTAGTCAATCTGTCCAGGCGAAAATGCCCTCTGGACCAAGTCACCCAGATCAACTGCGACCTCGCCCAGCCAGGCTTCATGGAGCAAGCCGGCCCCGTGCTGATGCCACTCCTGGACCGTTCAACGTCGATTACGCTGATTCACAACGCCTCGAAGATGGCCAGTGACTCCGCGGTGGAAACCCCCAGCAATGCGTTCCGCGAGGTGCTCGAGGTCAATTTGCTGGCCGCCAACAGCCTGAACTACTTCGCCATACCGTACATGCAGCCGGGCTCCAGCATTCTGTTCGTTGCATCGACGCTGAGCGAAAAGGCCGTTCCCGGCAGCTTCACCTACGTGACCAGCAAACACGCGCAGATCGGCATGATGCGATCACTGACGCAGGATCTCGCCGGCCGGGGTATCCACACCGCAGCGATCTGCCCCGGATTTACCGATACGGAAATGCTGCGCAAGCATGTGCCGGAAGACGCCATGCCCATGGTGACGGCCATGTCTGCTTTCGGGCGCCTGATCGAGCCCGACGAAATTGCCGATGCACTCTCATGGGCGGCCCGCAGCCCGGTGATCAACGGTGCAGTGATCCACGCGAATCTCGGGCAGGTGGAACGCTGACCTGCAGCTGCTGGTCGCTACCCGCAAGGGCCTGTTCAGGGTAGAAGGCGACGGCGCCATCGCCGAACCCGATTTCCTGGGCCACATCATCCACCACGCGGTGCTCGATCCCAGAGACCAGCAGACACTGGTTGTCGCATCGAGTACCGGCCATCTCGGACCAACCATCTTCCGCTCCACAGACGCCGGGAGCACCTGGCAGGAGGCGAAGCAGCCGCCGGCATTCCGCCCGGCCCAGGGCAGCGAAACGCCCCGATCGGTCAGCCACACCTTCTGGCTGACCCCTGGCCACGCAGACGAACTGGGGGTGTGGTGGGCCGGCACGTCGCCGCAGGCACTGTGGACCAGCACGGACGGCGGCGACACCTGGCAGAGCGTCGATGGCTTCAACGAACATCCTGACTACGAAAAGCGCACGGAAGACCCCACCGCCGGCACCCCCGACGGGCCGGTGATGCACTCGATTCTCATCGATCCACGAGATGCGGATCATATGTACCTCGGCCTGTCCGGAGGTGGCGTCTACGAAAGCCGGGATCATGGCGCCACGTGGAGCCATCTAAACAACGGCCTGGAAACGACCGCCTCGGAGAGTCGTGCCGAGACGATACCCTGGGAGCCTGTCGGTCCTCAGCACGATCCACATTGCGTGCAGTTGCACCCATTTCATCCCGACATCCTCTACCAGCAGAACCATTGCGGCATCTACCGCATTCAACGCCCTGACGACACGTGGGAGCGCATCGGCCGAAACATGCCGGACAACGTAGGCGACATCGGCTTCGTCATGGGTCTGCATCCAGAGGACGCCGATACCTGCTGGGTATTCCCGATGGACGGCTCCGACGTCTGGCCGCGCACCAGCCCAGGCGGCGGACCCGCCGTCTACCGCACCCGCGACGCAGGAGCCAGCTGGGAACGGCAGAACAACGGCCTGCCGAAAAAAGGCTGGTACACGGTGAAACGTCAGGGCATGTGCATCGCAGGAACCGACCCGGTGAGCATCTTTTTCGGCACCACCAGCGGAGAATTGTGGGCGTCCCGCGACGAAGGCCGGCTCTGGACGAAGATTGCCTCACATCTGCCGGAGATCTATGCCGTGGAAGTCGCCGAAATCTGAATGCGGGTCATCATCCCCACACCGCTATAGTCCTACACGGACGGGCAGCGCTCGGTGACCGCCAACGGCGCCACCGTGGCTCAGGCGCTCGCCGATCTCAATGAACGCTTCCCGGGCATCCGCTTTCGCATGGTTGACGAGCAGAACCGGATCCGTCGCCACATGACGATCTACGTTGACGGCGAACGGGTCTCCTCGCTGGAGGCACCCACCGCCGCCTGCACGGAACTGGTGATTCTGCAGGCACTTTCAGGAGGCTGAAGCCGCATGCTGTCCCGGCATGATCCAGGACGCCGACGGACCACCGCAAATGTGAGCGGCTTCGCACGAGGCGCTTCCAGCGCTGTCTACACTTTTCCTGATACTCGAGAATCAGGAACCCATCGTGCCAGGAGCCGGAAGTCGCGCGTTTCGTGCACTATTAGCAACGCTCATCGTCAGCTTCGCCTTCGGCCCGGCTGCCCAAGCAACCAACGGTTATCTGGCACACGGAACGGGTACCCGCGCCAAGGGTATGGGCGGCGCGAGCGTCGCATCCGCCTGGGGCAGCACGGCCATCGACACGGCGACGAATCCCGCACTCGGTATCTTCGCCTCTGAAGGCTTCGAATCCGGGCTCGGCATCTTCAGCCCCAGACGCTCGTTTTCAGCGCAGTCAAGCAGCATGAACGGCCAATCCGGCACGTTCACCCTGGCAAGCGGTAACCGCGACAGCGATGGCGACTGGTTCCCGATACCGTGGGTTGCCAAGTCGTGGCGTGTTCGCAACGGCAACGGCAGAGTCAGCGCGGCTTTCTACGGACGCGGCGGCATGAATACCACTTGGGACGCCTCAGACAGCCAGGCAACATTCAACGCCGGCAACGGCGTTCAGAGCTTCGCAGGCGTGTACGGTTCCGGCAACGCCGGCGTCGATCTCATGCAGGCCACCCTGAGCCTGACCTACTCATCCAGGCTGGGCGAGCGTGTCGCCTGGGGCGTGGGGCCGCAGATCGCCATGCAATCTTTCGAAGCCAGAGGCCTTGGCAAGAACGCACCATTCTCTTTCGCACCGTTTACGCGCACATTCGCCAGCGGCAGCTTTCCTTCCGATCTCAGCGACCGGGGCCACGACTTCAGCTGGGGCTGGGGCGCTAGCGCAGGGCTCTTGTGGCAGGCAGGCGAACGCCTGAGCGTGGGTGCTGCCTACCAATCCAGGTTCCAGATGAGCCGTTTCGAAAAGTACGCCGATCTTTTCGCTGAGCAAGGCACCTTCGACATTCCAGCTTCGCTGAAAGTCGGCATGGCCATGGAGCTCAGCAACCAGCTGACCATGAATATCGACGCGGAA
>JAUIKX010000046.1 GCA_030430515.1 Gammaproteobacteria bacterium
ACCTCCGGTATCGTGCTGTTTCCGCCCGAACATCAGGAACTGCAGCTCTTTCTGGTATTCGTCATGGGCGGAATGTCGCTGGCCGCTGTAGGGACCCAACATGTCTACCTGCCAGCCTGCTACGGCTCGATGGGTTTCGCCGTTCCCGTGCTTGCTGCCAGATACGGTTGGGAAGGTAGCTGGATCGAGCCGGTACTGCTGGTGCTCTACACTTTGGTCATTCTGCGGCTCGCCCGCATGCTGTCACGTTTCTCAATGCGCACCATCCGGCTGCAGCACGAACGCGACCAGCTGCTTGCCGAACTCACGCATCGCGCCCGCGATCTGGAGAAAGCACGCAAGGAAGCCGAAGAAGCCAACCTCGCCAAATCCCGATTTCTGGCGCAAGCCAGTCATGATCTGAGGCAACCTCTGCACGCGATCGGCCTGTTCGTCGAGTCACTGACAAGCAAACAGATCACGCCGCAAGTAGCGCACGTGGTCAATCGGGTACGTGACTCTCTGGGGATGCTATCCAATCTGTTCGACAGCCTTCTGGACGTGACCGTTCTGGACGCGGGGTCGACTAAAGTGAACCGGGTCGACTTCCGCCTCGAGGAACTGTTCGCACAGCTCGAGCAAGATTTCGCGCCCATCGCCGGAGAGGCTGGCGTAAAGATCAGGTGTGCACGCACTTCCGCAACGCTGCACACCGACCCGGTGCTGTTCAGACGGCTTCTGCAGAACCTGGTATCCAACGCCATACGCTACGCACCTGGCGGTCGCGTTCTGATCGGCGCACGTCGCCGCGATGGACGCGTAACGGTAGTGGTAGCGGACAACGGACCGGGCATCGCCCAGGCTGACCAGGAACGCATCTTTCAGGAATTCGTCAAACTGGAGAAAAGCGGAACGACCAAAACCACCGGCCTCGGCCTCGGCCTTGCCATCGTTCGCCGGCTGGCTCGCTTGTTGGATCTGAAAATTGATATGACGTCAGCGGTCGGGCGCGGCACCTGCTTTACCATTGCGCAGATTCCGTCCGCCCTGGGCTCCCCCGTGCCGCTGATGGATCGAAAAACGCCCGAGGATACGGATCTGCTGATCGACACCCGCGTTCTCATTGTCGATGATGACCCTGAAATTCTGGATGCAACCCGAACCCTACTCGAAAGGTGGGGTTGCGAAGTGCTCTGCTTTCAACAGTTTCCCGCAGTTTTGCCCGACGTAGATATCGTTCTCAGCGATTATGAACTGGCGAACGCCGATGGGCTCGATGCGCTGAAACGCATTGACGGTACTCTCGTGCATCGGGTACTGATCAGCGGCAACTCGTCCGAGGCGCTACGTGCTGCCGCCGCAGCAGCCTCGATCCCACTTCTGCACAAGCCTGTTCGGCCGGTAAAGCTGAGATCGCTTCTGCTCCATCTGCTGGTTCAGGAAGATGCCTGAAAGCCGTTCTGCGCCGCGAGAGCCGCTGCCGCGGTGCGCGTGGAGACACCGAGGACCCTCAACAGCGCAGAAACGTGAATACGAACCGTGAAGGGCGACAGGCCCAGATCCCTGGCGATTTCCTTGTTCGATCTCCCCGTGCAGATCAAGGCAAGCACTTCGCTCTGCCTGGGTGACAACTGCTTGAGTGCCTCCTCCGTGGGCGAAACAGGCACCGTGTTTTCCACGGTAGGTCGAAGATCGACCATTTCCCCGTCAAGCACATCGTTCAGAGCCCCAAGCATCGCTTCCGGCGCGACTGACTTGCTGATAAAACCGTTCGCGCCGTCCGCCATGATGCTATCGATCACACTCGCGTCTTCGATCATGGACACGGCAACGATAGCTGTCAGCGGCATGCGCTTGCGCAGCGTTTCGAGGTCCACCCGCACATCGAACCCCGGAAACAGCACATCCAGCATGAGAAGATCGGGATCTTCTTCGGCATCGAGAAGCATCAGCAGCTCGCTCATGTCTCCCGCCTCCCGTACTCGGGCCTCGAGCTGATCGCTGACCAGCCGCACGAGCCCTTCCCGGAAAATCGGGTGGTCATCAACGATCACCACTGACACTTCGCTCATAGCAGCACCTACTCGATGATCGGCAAGCCTTCCTCGTCTACAGCACATGCTTCGCCCGCTTTCATCATGAACATACTGGCTTCTAGGAGCTCGGTCCACGGCACACTTTCCTTGAGCTGGAGCGCACGTTCCTTCTCGCCTCGCATGGCGGTCGCCAGCCAGACCGCAGCAGGTTCCGACAATTCTGTCTCTGCACGGTTGGCCAGACACTGGCAGGCTTCGTCTGGAATGTTCGTATTTTCACGGCATGCAGCGCTAAACTGATCTGCGCCGCTGACCTGCGAATCGCAGCCACTGAGCAGTACGATCCAACAGATTGCGGCGGCAGCCATCAGCAGAACCGAACGCGTTCTGTTCATTTTTCGCCGGCTAGCTCTTTGAGATGATCGACGCGTTTCTGCGAGCAAGCAGAATGCGTTTCCCGACATACGTCATCGAACGAGCTACGCATCTGCGCGCACAGAGCTCGAAGCTCGTTGTAGTTCGCGCCGGACTTAGGATCATCAGCAAGAGCCCTGGCACGCTTGGTGCACGCATCATACCAGGCCCGATTTTCGTCCAGGCACTTTTTGAGCGCATCACCGCAAGGGCTGGCAAATGCAGATCCAGCGGATAGAAGAAGCGTTGCTGCTGCCAGAGTTAGAGTCTTTTTCATCGTTCTGTTTCCTGGTGAAGAGGTTTCATCAGGCTAGGTGCGGACGTCACCGCCAACAATAGGGCGGGTGTACTAGTCCAACCGCTTGCGAAAACGCAGCGTCGCGAGCGCCATCACAACAACAAAAAACACCGCAAGCGGCCAGAGATCGTCCCGCATCACGAAGAGATCCGCATCGCGGAGAACAATACCGCGCACGATGCGCAGAAAATGCGTCAGCGGAAACAGCTCCGCAAGAAGCTGCGCGGCACGCGGCATACCTTCGAAAGGAAACATGAATCCGGACAGCAGAAGTTGAGGCAGAAAAGACATGAAGGTCATCTGAAACGCCTGAAACTGGGTCTTTGCGGCCGTGGAGATCAGCAATCCCAAGGTAAGTGTGCTCGTCACAAAAACGCCGGCGCCCAGATAGAAATCCGTCAGCGCGCCGCGCACCGGCACGTCGAAGAGCCCCACACCAAGCGCCAGGATCAGCGAGATCTGGATATAGCCGATCACCACGTACGGTAGAATCTTACCGACCATGAGTTCCAGGCCGCTGATCGGCGTGGTGATCAGCAGTTCGAGGTTACCGCGCTCACGCTCACGCACGATGGCAATTGCGGTGAACAGCACCATGGTCAGCGTGAGGATGACGCCGCAGAGGCCCGGCACGATGAACACCGCTGAGCGCCGCTCAGGATTGAATAGCGGCCGCAGCGCAATGGCGTCGACGCCACCGTTGGCGTGCCCAACCGGCATGTTGCGCAGGCCTCTGACAGCACCCAGCACAGTCGGATCGCTGTCATCCACGAGCACCTGTACGAATGGTGGCCTGCCCTGAACCCGCCGTTGCTCGAAGTCCGGGGGTATATAGATGCCCACCGATATTTTCGCCGCTGCGATAAGCCGCTCCAGCTCCTGCACGCTGGAGGCATGCCGCACGAAACGAACGACCTGTGTGGCGCCGATGTCGGATACGAGCATCCTGGAGCCGCTCGTGTTTGCTTCGTCGACCACCGCCGCATTGAGGTTGCGCACATCGTTGTTGATGGCATACCCGAAGAGCAGCGTCATGACGATGGGAATGCCGGCGATCATGCCGCCGGTCAACCGGTCGCGGCGCAGGTGGTAAAACTCCTTTCTGGCGATGGCAGCCATACGAGACAGGGAAAACACGATCAGCGCGCCTCCGACCGTGTGGCCATGACGAAGACATCCTCGAGGTTCGGCATGACAAGCCGACACTCGGCTGGCAGAGAAACCTCGTTAAGCGCACGTTCGAGATATTGAACCGGCGCATCGACATCAGGGTTCACAAGCGCATGCAGACGCGAACCCAGCTGTGCCACGTCGAGCACCGCCGGCAAGCTCGCCAGCGCCTCCCGGACCTTCCGGGATCGGGTTGTTTCCAGTTCAACCACCGTCGCAGGGATCGAGTCTCTGAGCTGGGATGGCGTACCCTCGGCGACGAGGCGCCCCTCATCGAGTATGGCCAGGTGGTGGCACCGCTCCGCCTCGTCCATGAAATGCGTGGTGACCAGCACCGTCGCGCCCTGATCCACGAGCTCGAAGATGATGTCCCAGAACTCCCTGCGACTCTCAGGGTCCACAGCGCTCGTCGGCTCGTCGAGAAACAGCAGCTCCGGATCGTGCATGGTCACCGACGCCAGCGCGAGCCGCTGACGCTGGCCACCGCTGAGCGTGCCGGCAAGCTGGCGTTCACGACCAGCGAGCTGGAACCGTTCGAGCTGCCGTGATACGACCAGGCCCCGTTGGCGCCGCGGAAGCTGATAGATCTCGGTCATGAAGCGGAGGTTCTCGACGACGGTCAGATCTTCGTAGAGAGAAAATCTCTGCGTCATGTAGCCGATCTTCTGCTTGAGCGTTTCGGCTTGCTCGACGGAATCCACGCCAAGCACCGTCGCGCTGCCCGCCGAGGGTCGCAGCAGCCCGCAGAGCATGCGGATGGTGGTGGATTTGCCGCAGCCGTTGGGGCCCAGAAATCCGTAGACACATTTTTCGGGCACGCTGAGATCCACGCTGTCCACCGCCGTCAGCATGCCGAAGCGGCGTGTGAGCCCCCGGGTTTCGATGGCATGGGCCATCACTCTTCTAACGGTATGTCGGGGAAGGTCACCTCAACAGGCACACCGATGGGCAGATCGGCAGCGGGATCCGTGAGATCGATCTCCGCTACGAAACTCAACCTCGTACGGTCATGCTGGCTGAGCGCAAAGTAAGGCGTAAAAGAAGCGTCTGCACTGATCCATCGAACAACGGCCGGCAAAGGATCTGGATGGCTGTCCATGTGCACCAGAGCCGCATCGCCGGGCTTCAGGAGCGTGCGCAATGGTTCGGGTATGTGCACGCGCGCGTACGTCGGCGCCGTGGCGAGAAGCACGGCAACCGTCACGCCCGGCGCGGGCCGTTCGCCCAGGTCGAAAGGCACTGCATCGATCTGTCCATCCACCGGTGCGCGCACCGTCGCTCTATCGATATTGATCTGCAGGCTGCGAACATTGGCCACCGCTGCCGCGAACTGGCTGCGAGCCTGATCTACCCGCTCGTTACGGGTCCCTTCCAGAAGCTCATCGAGCAGCGCTCTGGCCTCTTCTTCACGAGCCTTTGCCTCATCCAATCGACCCTTAAGAATATCGAGCTGGTTCTGCACGCCAAAGTTTCGCTCCACGAGAGAGGCCTGCCGGTCGAGCTCGTGGCGCGCTGTAATGCGGGCGCTACGGGTCGCCTCAAGCCTCGCGCGGGCCTGGGTAATCGCCTGCGCACGGGGTCCTTTCTCGGCTTCAGCGAGCGCAGCACGAGCGGTCGCCTCATCCGCCTGAGCCCTAGCCAGCAAAGCCTCGGCACGCGCCTGATCCTGAACCAGCAAGGCATCGTCTGCGCGCACCCGGTCACCTTCACGAACCAGAATGGCACGAATCGGCTCGTTGCTATCAGCGGTCAGCTCGATGCGATCGCGTTCGAGGGTGCCGAGCACAGGCAGATCCACCGGAGAGGGCTCGCAAGCCGAGAGCATTGCAAGCAGGAAGCCGCAGACGGCCACACACAGGCCTCGTTTTACTGAATTCCTGTGGCAATATGTGCTGTTTACTATTTTCGACATTCAACACCCCGCTAGGGGTAATAAACCATCCGGGGGGAGAGATGGCCAGCGAGAAGAAAGAGTTCCCGGCACCGAGCACGGTCGCCATCGCTGAAGGTACCGAAGCGGCTCAGGCGGCCTACCCGTTCTACATGCAGTTCGAAGACGAGGACGATCGGCGTTTCTGGTTCTACAACTCCATGCACTTTCCGGAACCCATGACCGCTTTCGACATGGTCACCGCCGAAGGCGCCTACTGCGCGCTGGGCGCATCCAACACCCGCGTCCACTCGCTGCCCACCACGCTCGGCATCGACTACCGGGTGATCAACGGTCGCGTGTATATCGGTGGCAATGCGGTCACCGACCCTGATGAGATTGCCCGCAGATCGGTAGAGTTCGAAAAGCGCGCTTTCTACTACTACGAAAACTGGGAACGGCTCTACGATCAGTGGAAGGACAAGATGCGCACGCTGATCAGCGACGCGGAAGCGCTTCCCGCGCTGGATCTGCCAGACTTCGAACCGCTCGAAAACGTACACGCCGGCAAGGGTGTGGCCTCGAACCACTACCTGCTCGACACCTACCACAAGACGCTGGAAGGCTACTTCCGCATGTGGCACCACCACTTCGAGTTTCTGCTGCTCGGCTACGGCGCCTACATGGTGTTCTTCGATTTCTGCAAGCAGGCGTTTCCCGAGATCACCGATCAGACCATCGCCCGCATGGTGGCCGGTTTCGAAGCGGAGATCTTCCGTCCCGACGACGAGGTGAAGCGTCTGTCGCGCTGCGCGGTCGATCTGGGCATCGACGGTAAATTCATGGACGGCGTGAGCGCCGACGACCTCATCGCTTCTCTGGAGCAATCCGGCACGGCGGGTGCCGAGTGGCTGGCGGAGCTCGAGAAATCCCGCAATCCCTGGTTCAACGTCAACGTCGGCGACGGCTTCTACCACTACCATCGGTCGTGGAACGACGATCTGTCGCTGCCCTTCTCCGCCATTCCCGGCTACATCGCCAAGATCAAATCCGGTGAAGACATTTCGCGCCCGATCGACGAGCTTAAGGCCGAGCGGGAAAAGCTCATCGACGGCTACAGGGATCTGCTCGGCAGCGATGAGGAACGCGCCGCATACGACCAGATGATCGAGCTTGCGTGCCGCGTGTTCCCCTATGTGGAGGGCCACAAGTTCTACTGCGAGCACTGGTACACGAATCTCTTCTTCAACAAGATCCGCGAGTACGGTGCGCTGTTCGTCGAGCAGGGCCTCATCGACGACGCCGAAGACGTGTTTCACCTCAACCGCTACGAGGTGGAGCAGGCCATCATCATCGTCATGACGAGCTGGTCCACGGGCTCTCCCCCGCGAGGCCAGAAGCACTTCAGGCCGCTCATCAGTGAGCGCAAGGCCGCCATCGACGTCTGGGCGCAGATGGATGCATCGCCGGCGCTCGGGCCGGTGCCAGACATCATCGACGATCCGGCCATCGTCATGCTGTGGGGTATCACGCGGGAAAATCTGGATACCTGGCTGAACGGTGACGAAGGCAGCGACTCTGAGCTACGCGGCTTCGCAGCGTCCAACGGCATCGCTGAAGGTACCGCACGGGTCATCAAGTCCGTGCAGGAAATTGATCGTCTGAACGAGGGCGACATCCTCGTGTGCCAGGTCACCAACCCCACCTGGGCGCCGATCTTTCAGAAGATCTCCGCAGCCGTTTCCGACATCGGCGGCTCCATGAGCCACGCGGCCATCGTCGCCCGGGAGTATGGTTTGCCAGCGGTGGTCGGCACCGGTAAAGCAACCGCGAAAATCAGAGACGGCCAGCGCATTCGCGTCGACGGCGCGCGCGGCCTCGTGACACTTCTGGACTGATCTGGGATTAAAGAGATGACCAATATTTCCTGGTTCCAGGACATCGGGCTGAACGATCGCCCCACCGTCGGCGGCAAAGGCGGCAGCCTGGGCGAACTCACCAGCGCCGGCATCGACGTGCCGCCCGGGTTCGTCGTACGCACCGACGCGTTCGAAAAGTTCATCGTCGCCCTCGACGCGGATGAACCCATCCGCACGCCTGTTGAGGCACTCGACCCCGACAACCTCGACGAAGTCGGCCGGGTCACCGCCGCCATCCGCGAGCGGATTGAAAACGCCGCAATGGTCAGCGACGTTGAAGCAGACATTCGTAGCGCGTACGCAACGCTCTGCAAAGGAGATCCGGTGGCCGTGCGATCATCCGCCACGACGGAAGACGCCGAGGACGCTTCGTTCGCCGGCCTGCAGGACACCTACCTCTGGGTGATCGGCGCCGATGATGTGGTTGCCATGGTGCGGCGATGCTGGGCCAGCCTCTATTCGGTCGAGTCGGTCTGCTACCGGCGCAAACAGGGATTGCACGAGGCCGGTGTCGCCATGGGTGTGGTCGTGCAGCAGATGATCAACGCCGACGCGGCTGGAGTGATGTTCACCCGCAGCCCGACCACCGGCGACCGCTCGGTGATCACGATCGAGGGCGCATGGGGCCTCGGCTCTGCCGTCGTATCCGGCGAGGTCACTCCCGATCGCTGGGTAATCGGCAAGCTCACCGACGAAATCACGGTGCGCGACATCTCCGACAAACACATCAAACAGGTACCGAAAGCGGGCAGCGGCATCGAAGATCAGGCCGTCGATGAGGCCGAACGCCAGAGCCCGTGCCTCAGCGACGAAGACCTCATCCACCTGAAGGAAATCGCCCAGCGCACCGAAAAACACTACGGCCGCCCCCAGGACATCGAGTGGGCCATCGCAGATGGCAACATTTACCTTCTGCAAAGCAGGCCGGAAACCGTCTGGAGCCAGAAAGACGAAAGCCCGGTCGCCGCACCGCAAAGCAACCCGCTCAAGCATGTCATGAACGTATTCGGAGGCCGGAAGAATGACTGATCTGCCGCTGACTCCAGAGGACATCGAAGAGATCGTCTCGATCCTGTCGAAGTCCGACTACGACAAGCTGGATATCGAAACCAGCCGTTTCCGACTTCGGGTTTCCCGCAGCGGCGAAGGCTGGACCCAGGAATGGTCGCCGGTGGAGGCTGTGACAAACACCGGGACGGCGGAAAAGGCAGCGATACTCGAGATCGCCGAAGGCCTGGAAGCCATCATGCCGCCGCTGCCAGGCACATTCTACAGAGCACCCCAACCCGGCGCTCCGCCGTTCGTAGAGGTGGGAGACACCGTCGACGCCGACACCGTTGTGGCAATCGTCGAAACCATGAAGCTGATGAACCCGGTGCACGCCGGAATCAGCGGCACCATCGTCGAAATACTGGCCGACAATGGCGAGCCGATCGAGGCCGACCGTGTGCTCATGACCGTGAAGCCTGCATGAGTTTCGATACGCTCTACATCGCCAATCGCGGCGAAATTGCGCTTCGTATCATCCGCACAGCCAGGCGGCTCGGCCTGCGCACGGCAATCGGCGTGTCAGACCCTGATCTGCGATCACGAAACACGGCCGAAGCGGACGAGGTGATCCATCTCCCGGGCACCGCATCCAGCGAGACCTACCTCAACATCGAAGCCGTCATCGACGCCGCCCGGCAAAGCGGCGCCGGCGCCGTGCATCCGGGCTACGGTTTTCTTTCGGAGAATTCCGAGTTCGCTCGTGCCGTACAGCGCGCCGGCATGATATTCGTTGGCCCTGAGCCCAACTCGCTGGACGCCATGGGCGACAAGCTAAAAGCCCGCGCAGTCGCCGTGGAAGCCGGGTTGCCGGTTGTACCCGGTGGCGAAGCCGACAACGCAGCGCAAGCGGCCGCCATCGCCACGGAAACAGGCTACCCGCTACTGATCAAAGCCGTCTCGGGCGGAGGTGGCCGCGGCATGAAACGCGTCGACCATGAAGACCTGCTTCAGCAGCAGATCGACATGGCCATGGCGGAAGCGCTCGCTGCCTTTGGCGACAAGCGCATCTACGTGGAACGCTACGTCGAAAGCGGCCGCCACATCGAGGTGCAGGTTCTGGGCGACGGCCGCCGTGCAATACATCTGGGCACCCGCGACTGCTCGATTCAGCGCCGTTACCAGAAGCTGGTGGAGGAAGCGCCGGCGCCCGACGTTCCGGCAGACGCGCTGAGCGCCATTGAAAACGCCGCCGTCAAGCTCACCGAACACCTCGGCTACAAAGGCGCGGGCACCGTCGAATTTCTCGTCGACAGCGAGACTTTCGAATTCTTCTTTCTCGAGATGAACGCCCGCATTCAGGTGGAGCACCCGGTCACCGAAGTGGTTACCGGCATCGATCTGATCGAGCAGCAGCTCACCCTGGCAGGTGGTGCGCCGCTCGGTTTCGAACAGCGGGATATCGTCATCGAGGGCTCGGCTCTGGAACTGCGTATCAACGCGGAGGACCCTGCGGCCGACTTCGCACCTTCCCCCGGCTTCGTGGCACGGGCTGCCTGGCCCGCCGGGCCGGGGCTGCGGGTCGATAGCCACATCCGCTCCGGCGACACGGTGCCCGCCGCCTATGATTCACTGGTCGGCAAGATCATTGCCCACGGGGCCGACCGTTCACAGGCCATCGAACGGGCAGGAGCTGCCCTCCGACACCTGAGCATCGAAGGCATTCACACGACAGCACCTCTGCACACACGCATTCTCGAGGATGCCCGTTTCGCGAACGGTGCTGTAGACACGCGTTTTTTCGAAGGGTTCGAGCATGGCTGAAATCAAACTCGTGGACGTTTCGATCCGCGACGGCAACCAGTCGCTCTGGGGGGCGACCGGGCTCAATACCGCACAGATTCTCCAGATCGCTCCAGCCATGGAGCGGGTCGGCTTCCACGCCTGCGACTTCACCTCGTCGACCACCATGGCCGTGGCCATCCGCTACTTCCAGAACAACCCCTGGGAGCGCCTCAAGCGCATGCGCGGCGCCATGCCGAGCGTTCCCCTGCAGTTCATTACCACCGGGCTCCGCTTCGTCGCCTGGCAGCTCGCCGATCCGGACTTCATGCGTCTCGCCTACCGCCGCCTGCAGATGGCCGGTATCGGCCGCTTCATCGTGCTGGACCCCATGCATGACCCGGATTCGGTCATTGAAGCGGCGAAAATCATCAAGGAGGAAGGCGACGCAGATGTCATGGGCGCGCTCACCTTCACCCTGTCCGAGGTGCACACCGACGAGTTCTACGCTTCTTTCGCCGCGAAGCTCGCCGCAAGCGAACACATCGACCTGTTCTACATCAAAGACCCGGGCGGCCTCATGTCGCCAGAGCGGGTGCGCACGCTCGCGCCGAAGGTGAAGGCCGCGATTGGCAACAAGCCTCTGGAGATCCATGCCCATTGCACCATCGGCTACGGCGCGCTGGCGAGCCTCGCCGCCGCCGACCTCGGCATCGTCGACGCAGTGCATGTGGGCGTGGGCCCTCTGGGCGACGGATCATCGCTTCCTGAAGCCACCCGCATGGTGGCCAACCTGAGGGAAGCCGGCCATGAAGTTGCCGTAAACGATGCAGCACTGGCAGAAGTAAGCAGCTACTGGACGCGACTGGCCATCGCCGAGGGGTTGCCGTTTGGCCAACCGCAGACCTTCGATGCGAGCTTTCTGCGCCATCAGATCGCCGGTGGCGTCATGACCACCACCCGCCGACAGCTTCAGGAGCTGAACCTGGAGCACAAGTTCGACGCGGTGATCGAAGAGACCGAACGGGTGCGATCGGAACTCGGCCATCCGATCATGGTCACACCGTTTCCGCAGATGGTCATGAGCCAGGCGCTGTTCAACGTCATCGGTGAGCGTCGCTACGGCCAGGTTTCCGATCAGGTGCTGCGCTACGTCATGGGCAAGTTCGGCCGCCCCACCAGCGCGGTCGATGAGGCGATCCAGGAAACCATTCTCGACCGCCCGAGAGCTCGGGAAATTGCCAACGAGCCGTCCTTCCCTGCCTACAGTGATCTGCGGAAAAAATTCGGCCACAAGATGGATGACGAGGAATTTCTGTTCCGCGCCGTGATGCCGGAGGAGCAGGTGAACGCCATGCTTGCCGCCGGTCGCAGCCGTGGCACCTACACCCCTGAGGCCGCGCCCATCATGTCGCTGCTGAAGCAACTTGCCGAGCGGCCAGATGCGCCAGACATCGCCGTCGAACGCCCCGGCTTCCGCCTGGCACTGCATCGAGGAGCCAGCCATGCCGGCTAACACCCGCCCCGTAGAGGGCTTCATGTTCGATCTCGACGGCACGCTCATTCTGTCCGATCGCTCTCTGGGTAAATACAAGGTCCTGCCAGGCGCGGTCGATACGCTGGAAGAACTGGCCGAGCGAGACATTCCATTCGTGCTACTCACCAACGGCAGCGCCTATCCCCCCGCAGAGCAAGCAGCGAAGCTGCGTTCCGTGGGCCTGCCTGTGAAAGACGAGCAGATGCTCACGCCGTCGAGCGTTGCCGCAGACCTGATGACGCGCAACGGCGAGCGGTCGGCACTGGTGCTGGGGTCGGAAGGTGTGGGCTTCTGCCTCACGGAAGCCGGCATCGAACTACGACAGGATGAGGTAGACGCCGTGTACATCGGCTGGCACCCCGACTGCTCCATGAAAGACATCGAAGACGCCTGCAATGCCATCTGGGCCGGGGCGACTCTTTATGTGGCGTCCAACGTGCCGTTTTTCGCCTCGGCCGCAGGGCGCACCATGGGCTATTCCTACGCCATCACCGCAGCGATCCGTGCGATCACCAAAGCGCCCATGATACTCACCGGTAAACCTTCGCTGGATGCACTTCGATACGTATCGCGCCGGCTCGGCGTGCCCATGACGCGGGTGGGCGTCGTCGGCGACGATCCGTCTGTGGAAACGGCGATGGCCAACCGCGGCAACGCCGTATCGTTCGGCGTAACCACGGGCTTCAACAAGGCGGCCGACTGGGCCGCGCAGCCGCACCAGCCGGATTTCCTGCTTAGCGGCGTTGGCGAACTGCTGAAGAAAATCTAGTCCATATTCCGGGTAATGGCTTCCGTTTCCGCGCGGGTGGAGTCGGGCCCGGTGTTGCGATGCTGCTGACCGCCCATGGCCGCGACAGTGGAGAAGAGTTCCGGATCGCCCTCACGACGCTCTAGGCCGAACAGCGGAAAGAGCCCCGGATGCCGCCCCAGACCGTCGTAGAGATCGAAGCAGCGATCGAGCCAGTCGCGCAAAGGGTCTTCTTCAGAGAGCGGCGGCGTCTTGGCGACTGACGCGGTGAACAGGAAACTGCCGAGAATTCTGTAGTCAGCGTAGTTCGGCTCATCGCCCCCCAGCCATTTCGACTCGCGCAAAGTCTGCCGAAGCATTTCCAGCGACGCCGAAATCTGCGGCAGGCGGTCTTCGCGGCCCGCCTGAATATCCTCAAGCTTCCGGCCCAGCATGGTCTCTCGGGATGACGTCACGTACTCGTGATCCTGGGGCAGAGACAGGTCCCGGTAGTCCTGGCAGTAGCACATCATCCACGGGCCTGTAGCCACGCTCCAGAACCAGGTGTCCAGGAATCGGGTCAGCGTCGCGATGCCAGGATGAGGAATCAGCAGGGACGTTCCGTCTTGCCCCCCGTGCGTTCCATGATGCCCGTGAAGCCACCCGGCACCACATCGATATCGAAGCCCTTATGTGCCAACGCATACTTGGTCGCCCAGACGAACGGGCTGATGGTGGCGCCGGTCGACAACGCCAGGTCGTAGAAGGTGATCGTGTTGTTTTCGGCCATTACCGCACCC
This sequence comes from Gammaproteobacteria bacterium, assembly GCA_030430515.1. Taxonomy (GTDB): domain Bacteria; phylum Pseudomonadota; class Gammaproteobacteria; order Pseudomonadales; family Azotimanducaceae; genus SYFY01. The sequence goes on from JAUIKX010000046.1 coordinate 13,520, forward strand.
TGTCAATCAAACGCACATGATAGGGAGCCCTTCAGCCGCTGACCAGCAGAAGGGCGGGGGACTACGTATAATGGTGACCAGATCAGAAGGGAGACAGAGAGTGACCCGATACGCGCATCTGGCGGCTGCAGTACTGTGTTCAGCCGGCCTATCTTTCACGACACATGCGGCCGTCGAAGGCACCGTCATCGACAGCAACGGCCGACCGCTCGCAGGCGCCATGGTATCCGCCGAACCCATCGGCCCGGGTGCCGATGTGGTGACGGTTTTCGTCGATGAGCAGGGGCAATATCGCTTTCCCGAAGATGTGGATGCGGCCAACGTATCAGCACGCCTGGCAGGCTTTGAGCAGGTCGACCCACAAGCCACCGGCGCCATCGTCATGCGACCCACACAGAACCATGCCGACGTCGCGCCGGCGTCTGCATGGCTGCACGACGTGCCGGATACCAAACGCATGAAGATGGTGCTGGACTGCGTGAACTGCCACCAGGTGCCTACGCCGGAAGTTCGCAACTACGCGGCGGCGATCGACGCTCAGAACGCGCCCAACCCGCACGACGCACGTCAGCAGAGCTGGGAGTCCATTGCGCAGTACATGAACCTGTTGTGGTCGGAGGAGCTGAACCGCGGAGCGGAGCAGGCTCAGCCGGTGGAAACGGAGCATGCCTACTCGGTGGGCGATATCGAAGGCATCGCCACGATTCTGGCGGATCACTTCCAGGGGCCCATGCAGACGCTCGGCAGTTCAGATCTCGGTGCGCCTCTCGCGGTTACCCCGAACACCAGCATCCGCGAATATGAAATTGGCGGCCAGAACGCGGTACGCGAAGCATTGATGCTCGGCGATCCGGCCCGCCTGTGGGTTGCCGACGTCGCCACCGACCGGATCTTCGCGGTCGATGTGCAGACCGGCGAAGAGGAAGTCTTCGATATTCCGGCAGACGTAGACGTCGGACCGCACACCCTGCACCCCGGACCCGACCGTTCCCTCTGGGTCGCACCTTTCTTCAACGGCGTCGTTGCGCATCTCGACATGAAGTCCGAGAAATGGCGCACCTGGCGGGTGAAGACCCCGGAAGGCGGGCTCATCGGCATCCATGATCTCAGCTTCGGCTCCGATCATGAACTGCTCGCCGATCAGAAAGGCCGCATCTGGTTCTCCGACATCGTCAACAACGCCGTGGGTTGGTTTGACCCCGATAGCGGCCAGGCG
>JAUIKX010000047.1 GCA_030430515.1 Gammaproteobacteria bacterium
CGAATGTGACCTTGAGCTCCTGGTCGAGAAGAAGCAGCCCCGTTCGCTGGAGGTCGACGATCTGTTCGAAGGTATGATCCATAATCCTGTCGGCTGTGCAAAAAGTGGTCCAGCTTTGTGCAGCGTGTGTAAGCGCTCGCTTACCTTGGCTGTCAGGAGTTCAGGGGTTAGGTAAGACCGAAGAAAAGACAGCCTCGCACCAAAATAGTGCGGGCGCCGTTATGGATCAAGCGAGTTCTTTACCGGTGCGCACGCAGAACGTGGAAGGTCACACGAGGGCTGGATATGAGGGGGGTACCGGTTTCGTCGATGACGCTGACGATCGCGGTATGTGTGCCGCGGTTCATGTTGGTCAGCGTAAAAAAAGTGTCTGGCCCCTGGCTGTGGGTCTGCCCGTCTACCGTCAGGCGGATCTTGTGAGCGGGGGACAGCTCAGGCTGTATGCTCGCTGAGATGGAAACGTTGCCGTCGTTTGCCCTCACCGCCTGGTCGTTGGCGGGGCTGGTGATTTCCAGGGAGCGGTATACGACCTGACTCTCAGCTTCTTCTTCACCTCCAGGGGCAGCAGGGTCATCGACGATCCACAGTTGCCGACCATCCTCAGCGGTTCGTCGCTGCGAGGGTGAGTAGGTGTTGGCTGGGGAAACATCGACAATCTGGGTGTCGCGCGGGTCGATATCGTCACCGAGGCGCTCGGGCGGTACGTCGGTAAAAATGACATTGCCGTCTTTGTCGACGGTTCGATAGACCTTGGTGGCCGCAACAGCGGAGACCACCAGTAGCGAACCCGCCAGGAACAGTGACAGCGCTGCAATCTGAATTCTCATAGCCTCACCATTATTCCAAAAAAAAGCCCCAACCGGTGGATCCGGTTGGGGCCAGCGAGACAACCTGTGAACCCGTTCGGGTCTTCGGGTGCTACACGCTGTAGTACATATCGAACTCCACGGGGTGCGTGGTCATATTCAGAAGGTCCACTTCTTCGCGCTTGAGGTCGATGTAGCCGTCGATCAGGCCGTCTGAGAACACGCCGCCTTCCTTCAGGAAATCGCGGTCTGCATCCAGTGCATCGAGCGCCTGACCCAGAGAGTCGGCAACCGTCGGTACGCCCGCAAGCTCTTCAGCAGGCAGGTCGTATAGATCCTTGTCGAAGCTGTCGCCCGGATGGATTTCGTTCTTGATGCCGTCGAGCCCTGCCATGAGCATGGCGGCGAAGGTCAGGTAGGGGTTTGCGGTGCTGTCCGGGAACCTGACTTCTACACGGTATGCCCGGGGATTGCCGCCCTGGATGTAGGGCACGCGGATCGACGCGGAGCGGTTGCGTGCGGAGTACGCAAGCATGACGGGCGCTTCGAAACCCGGCACCAGCCGCTTGTAGGAGTTGGTGGACGCATTGGCGAATGCATTGATGGCGCGGGCGTGCTTGATGATGCCGCCGATATAGAAGAGCGCGGTCTCGCTCAGGCCGGCGTACACGTCGCCATGGAACATGTTGGTGCCGCCTTTGGCAATGGACTGGTGCACGTGCATGCCACTGCCGTTGTCGCCGACCAGAGGCTTCGGCATGAATGTGGCTGTTTTGCCGTAGGCGTCGGCCACGTTGTGTACACAGTACTTGTAGATCTGAACTTCGTCGGCCTTCTTCACCAGGGTGTTGAACTTCACCCCGATCTCGTTCTGGCACGCTGTGGCAACTTCGTGGTGATGCACTTCGATGGATAGCCCCATGGCCTCCATGGCGCTGCACATGGCGGAGCGCAGATCTGCTGCCGAATCGACGGGCGGAACCGGGAAGTAACCGCCTTTGACGCGGGGGCGGTGGCCGAGATTGCCGCCCTCGAATTCGGCGCCAGAAGCCCACGCGGCTTCTTCAGCGTTGATGGCGTAGTGCGCGCCAGCCATGTCGATGTGCCAGCGAACGTCGTCGAAAACGAAGAATTCGCATTCGGGACCGAAGAACGCCGTGTCGCCGATGCCGGTGGAGGCCAGGTAGGCTTCGGCTTTCTTGGCGACCGAGCGCGGGTCGCGGTCGTACGGCTGCATCGTGCTGGGCTCAACAATGTCGCAGCGCAGAATCATCGTGGTGTCGTCCCGGAACGGATCCATAACGGCGGTGTCGTCGTCCGGCATGAGGATCATGTCTGACTCGTTGATGCTCTTCCAGCCGGCAACGGAGGAGCCGTCGAACATGAAGCCATCGGCTAGCGCATCCGCATCGACGGTGCTGGCCGGTACGGTGGTGTGTTGTTCTTTACCGCGCGGGTCGGTGAAACGGAGGTCTACCCATCTCACGTCATTGTCGGCGATCATCTTCAGTGTGTTTTCGGACATATCAGAAATACCTTCCTTACTAGGGTTTGGAGGTTAGTTAGCACTTGTTAACAGTGAAATGTTCTCTATCAGGATCTTCGTAGCAGTTCGATCGTGGTGCAAGCGGTTCTAGGTGCACCGAATTGGTGCGCCGTCTTGGGTTTTCTAGCGTTTGACCCTGAGACGCACACGGTAGTCACGGCCTTCCTGTTCGGCGTGCAGGCACTCGTGGCCGTTTACGCGGCACCAAGCTGGAATGTCGTGCAGAACGCCCGGATCCGTAGCTACAACTTCCAGTACGTCGCCGTTCTGGAGCGTTTTGACCCTGTCCTGCGTGCGTATTACGGGCAGCGGACAAAGTAACCCCCGGGCATCCAGACTCGCAAGCGGTTCTTCACACATGCCAGCGGTCGGGAATCTCGTTGGCAGGAAGCGGGGTGACATCAAGAACCTCACCCGTGCCATCAGGGCGCTCAATGGTGACCTTGACGCGATCTGCGGAGCGGCCCTGGCTGTACCGGGCGACGATTCGGGCACCGAACTCCAGGTCGGCGCTGCTCGGGTTACCGTCGATCAGGCAGAGCGGTCCCGGATGGCTCGTGGTCTGCAGGCTGGTGAAGCGATACTTGTAGCCGCTGAGAAACTGGTTTTCGCCGTCTTCCCGGCCGATGATCAGCTTGAAGCGGTCGGCCGGCCGCACGTGGCGCCCCACCTTGAGCAGCATGATGTCATCGAGTTCGTACTCCCGCTCGCCCCGTGCCCGCCAGAGATCCACGAGCTTTTTCGAGTAGTTCTCATCGGTCAGAAAGCAGCAGCCACCTGCCGGCTGAGCCCAGTCGCTGAATCCGAACTGCTCCGCCAGCGCCATCTGCGGTTTGCGGTTGCGGCCGTGGAAGTCGTAAAGCGCTTCGCGGTTTACCCAGCCTTCGCGTTCCGGGCGGGTTTCGGGCAGGTGCCTGGCGCACAGAGGGCGCAGCAGCAGGTCTTCGGCGGTCGATTCGCGGGCGATCACCGGCATGGTTGCCTTGCGCTGGCTCTTCGGGCGCTGGCCGATCACTTCGCCGGTAACGATGAAGTCGAATCCGTGAGATTCCATGAACGTCTCATCAACGAACAGTTTCATGGCTTTCTTCACCATGAACACCTTGCAGTCGAGGCACGGGTTCATATTGCTGCCATACCCGTGCTTCGGGTTCAGCAGCACGTCTTTGTACTCGTCGATGACGTCGATAATGTGCAGCTTGATGCCGAGCTGCTCGGCCACCCAGAGCGCATTGTTGCGTTTGGGCTTTGCCCGATCTTTTTTGCGGATGGCGTGGGTGTGGCCTTCGACGCAGAAGCCGGTGAAAAAATTCACGCCTTCCACTTCTACACCCTGCTCCATGACCACCTTGGCGGCCAGCATTGAATCGAGCCCCCCGGATATCAGGGCGACAGCCTTTCTCTGTTCCGCCATAATCGCGCGCTTTTCGGGGTGAGCCCCGACAACAACATTGAAGGCGGCGGAGTTTAGTGAGCAAGCAATTGATGCGCAACGTGGCGATTATCGCCCACGTGGACCATGGTAAGACCACGCTGGTAGACCGGCTGCTGGAAGAAACCGGCACGCTTTCTGCCGGCGGCGAGCGTGTGCTCGATTCAAACGACCTGGAACGCGAACGCGGTATCACCATCCTTTCCAAGAACACGGCGATCCGTTACGGCGAGTACACCATCAACATCGTCGATACGCCCGGGCACGCCGACTTCGGCGGCGAGGTGGAGCGGGTGCTGTCCATGGTGGACTCTGTGCTGCTGCTCGTGGATGCCGTGGAAGGACCCATGCCTCAGACGCGCTTCGTCACCCAGAAAGCATTCGATGCGGGGCTGAATCCGATTCTCGTGGTCAATAAGATCGACCGCGACGGCGCGAATCCGGACAAGGCGGTCGATGAGGTGTTCGACCTCTTTGCGAGTCTTGATGCCAACGAAGAGCAGCTCGACTTTCCGGTGGTATACGCCTCTGCCGTGCAGGGGGTGGCCGGTATGGAGCCGGACGACCTGGCGCCAAACATGGAGCCGCTCTTGAAGCTGATTGTCGATACGGTGCCGCCGCCGGATGTCGATGTAGATGCTCCCCTGCAGCTGCAGATCTCGTCGCTGGATTACTCCAGCTACGTGGGCGTCATGGGGATCGGCCGAATCCGCCGCGGTAAGGTCGTGCGCAACATGCCGGTAGCGGTGGTGGATCGTGAGGGTAAGGAGCGCAAAGCCCGCATACTCGATGTGATGTGCAGCCGCGGGCTCGAGCGTGAAACCCGCGAGCAGGCAGAGGCGGGCGATATCGTCTGTGTCACAGGCGTTGATCAGATTGCCATCTCCGACACGATCTGCTCGCCGGATTGTGTGGAGCCGTTGGAACCTCTGTCTGTCGACGAGCCGACGCTCACCATGCTCTTCTGTGTGAACAACTCGCCGTTTGCCGGTCTCGAAGGCAAGTACCTCACCAGCCGTCAGATCAAAGAGCGGCTGTTTCGCGAAGCCAGCTACAACGTGGCGCTCAACGTTGAGGAGACGGACGATCCGGACCGCTTCAAGGTTTCCGGTCGGGGCGAGCTCCACCTGTCGGTGCTGATCGAAACCATGCGCCGCGAAGGTTACGAGTTTGCCGTGTCACGGCCGTCGGTCATTCAGAAAGAGATCGATGGTGAGCTGTGCGAACCCTATGAGCGGCTCACCCTCGACGTCGAAGACGGCCATCAGGGCAAGGTCATGGAGGAGTTGGGTCTGCGCCGCGGCGAGCTGGAGCAGATGCAGTCGGACGGTCACGGCAGGGTAAGGCTGGTTTACAAACTGCCTACCCGTGCGCTGATGGGCTTCCGACCGATCTTCCTGTCAATGACTTCCGGAACCGGGATCATGTCTTTCGGTGCGGCAGGTTACGGTCCGATCACCGGCGGCGAAATCGGTCAGCGCTCGAACGGCGTGCTCATCAGCAATGCTCAGGGTAAGGCCGTTGGTTTTGCGCTTTTCAATCTGCAGAACCGCGGCCGTCTCATGGTCGGGCCCAACGACCCGGTCTATGAAGGCATGGTCGTGGGGCTCAACAGTCGCGACAGCGATCTGGTGGTCAATCCCCTCAAGGGCAAAAAGCTCACGAACGTTCGGGCTTCCGGAAAAGACGATGCCATTCTGCTGGATGCGCCGATACGGCATTCCCTGGAGCAGGCGCTGGAATTCATCGACGATGACGAGCTGGTGGAAATCACCCCGGAAGCCATTCGTATCCGCAAGGTGCTGCTCACCGAGGTGGCGCGTAAGCGGGCCGGATCTCCACGGCTCTCGTGAAGGCACTGCTTCAACGGGTGAAGTCTGCCCGGGTTGATGTAGCAGGTGAGGCCGTTGGGCAGATTGAGCGCGGGCTGCTCGTGCTGCTCGGCGTTGAACGCGGGGACACAAGTGCTGAAGCCCGGTGGCTGGCAGAGAAAACTCTGGGCTTGCGCATCTTCGCGGATGATAACAAGCCAATGAATATCAATGTGCGCGATGCTGGCGGTAGCGTGCTTGCGGTCTCGCAGTTCACCCTGGCCGCGGATACGCGCAAAGGCAATCGGCCGGGCTTCTCGACCGCTGCGCCGCCTGAAGTAGCCGAACCACTTTTCGAAGACTACGTTGCAGGCCTCCGTGCAGGCTGCAGCAACGTGCAGACCGGCAGATTCGGAGCGGACATGCAGGTCTCGCTCATCAACGATGGGCCGGTCACCTTCATGCTGGAGCGCAACCCGGAGCCGTGAAAATCGGTCCGGGCATGATGGTGACGGCAGCCTTCATTGGGCCCGGCACCCTCACCACGGCTTCTCTGGCCGGTGCGCAGTTCGGTTTTGCCCTGGTGTGGGCGCTTGTGTTTTCCATCGTTGCCACCTGGGTGCTTCAGGAGATGTGCGCGCGCCTTGGGCTGGTTGGCGGACACAGTCTGTCTGCAGCAATCGCCGAGTATGTTCCCGCTGGGCCTGCGCGACTGGTGGTGGTGACGCTTGTGGTGCTGGCGATCGGCGCAGGAAATGCGGCCTATCAGACCGGCAATATTCTGGGCGCCAGTGTCGGTGCTTCGGAGCTGACCGGCTTGGATGCCGATCTTGTGACGCTGGTTATCGTGTTTTTGGCCAGTGGCCTTCTTCTGAGCGGTGCCTATCGTCTTATCGAAGCGGTGCTCATTCTGTTGGTGGGAATGATGTCGATCGTCTTTCTGGCAACCATGCTGGCGAGCCCTCCGGACGTTGGCATGCTCCTGTCAGGACTCATGCCACAGTTGCCGGATGGCGCGGCGCTGACTGCAATAGCGCTCGTCGGCACGACGGTCGTCCCCTACAACCTCTTTCTGCATGCTCAGATGGTTCGAGAGAAGTGGCGAGAGCAATCCGTGGATACGGCGCTGGGTGAGGCGCGCACGGATCTGTCTGTCTCCGTGCTGATCGGTGGGCTCATCACGCTTGCCATCATGAGCACCGCGGTCACCGCGTTTGCTTCGTCTGAATCTGAGTTCACCCTCGCCGCGCTGGCCGGACAGCTGGAGCCGCTGCTTGGTGCCTGGGCAGGCAGCTTCGTTTCGGCCGGGCTCTTTGCCGCTGGTCTGACCAGCGCCATGACCGCTCCGCTTGCGGCCGGCATTGCCATCTGCGGCCTCTGGCAGAAGGAGCTGGATATCCGTTCGCCGGCTTGTCGATTGGCTGCGCTGATGGTCATGGTTGTCGGTGGTGCCGTTGCGCTCCTGGATCTGAAGCCGGTGCAGGCCATCGTCATCGCTCAGGCAACCAACGGCGTGCTGCTGCCTGTGGTGGCAATCATTCTGCTGTGGCTGATGAACCGGCCGTCGCTTGGTTACCGGGCAAACAATGCAGCGCAGAATGCGCTCGGTGGCCTGATAGTGGCCGTTATGGTGGCGTTGGGCGGATACCGTCTGGTAACAGCTTTTACTTGAGATCCACGCCGACGGGGCAGTTATCGGAGCCGGTCACCTCAGGCCAGATGAACGCATCCTTTACTCGTTTCGCACCGGTGGGAGAGGCGAACACATAGTCGATCCGCCATCCCACGTTGTCTGCGCGGGCATTCCCCCACTGCCGCCACCAGGTGTAGTGGTCGGGTTCGTCGGGGTGAGCGGCGCGGAAGGTATCTACCCAGCCTTCGCTGATCCAGCGGTCCAGCTCTTCCCGTTCTTCCGGGAGAAAGCCGCTGCTTTTCTTGTTGGTTTTCGGCCGGGCCAGGTCGATTTCCGTGTGGGCGGTGTTGTAGTCGCCCATCACGTAAACCGGGCCGCGTTTCTTGAGCGTCTGTAGCCGGTCGAAGAGGGTTTCGTAGAACCCGAGTTTGTAGGGCACGCGGGAGTTGTCGCGATCTTTCCCACTGCCTTTGGGGAAGTAAACGCTGGCGACGGCGGTTCTGCCGAAGTGGGCGATGATGAGGCGCCCCTCACGGTCGTACTCCTCGACTCCGAGTTCGGTCTCGATACGCGATGGCTTCTCTTTCGAGTAGATGGCGACACCGCTGTAGCCCGGCCGCTCGGCTGCGCAGAAACTGGTGTGCCAGCCATCCGGCGCTGCCACCTCAGATGGCAACTGGTGCTCGAACGCGCGAACTTCCTGCAGGCCGATGACGTCAGCCTGGCTGCTTTCGAGAAAATCGGCGAAACCTTTCTTTGCGCAGGCACGAAGGCCGTTGACGTTCCAGCTCACGAGCCTCATTCGCTTGCCTCCGCGCTGCGTTTTTCGGCGATCCGCGCAAGCCACACGCCAAGCTCAAAGAGCATCCAGGTAGGCACCGCGAGCAGGATCTGCGAGACCACGTCGGGCGGGGTCAGCAGCATGGCGACGAAAAAGCAGCCGACGATGACATACGGCCGCTTGCTGGCCATACCGTCGGCGGTGGCGATGCCTGTCGACGAAAGCAGCAACGTGGCGATCGGTATCTCGAACGCGATACCGAAGGCGAAGAACATCTTCAGCACGAAATCCAGATAGTTGCTGATGTCGGTCATCATGGTCACGCCGGTGGGCGTGATGCCGGCCAGAAATTGAAAGATCAGCGGAAAGACGGCGAAGTAGGCGAACAGCACACCGATATAGAAAAGCAGGATGCTACTCACAAGCAGCGGCACGGCGAATTTCTTCTCGTGCAGATAGAGACCCGGCGCGACGAACGACCAGGCCTGGTGCAGAACGAAGGGCACGCCGAGAAACAGGGCGGTGTAGATGGCGAGTTTAAACGGTGTAAGAAACGGCGCCGCCACCTGGGTGGCAATCATCCCGCCGCTGGGCAGGTAGGCCATGAGTGGCGCGGCAATGAACTCGTAGATGTCGTTGGCGAAAATATAGATGGGCAGAAACAGCACGACGACGACGATGACGCTGCGCAGCAGACGGGCACGAAGCTCGATGATGTGCTCGAGAAAAGGTTGCTCGTTGGAGTCGACGGCCTCGTCGTGGTCCAGGGCTTCGTCAGTCTTTGCCATGGTTCTGATCGGTTACTGCTTTTTCGGGGTCGGTTGGCTCGGGCGCCGTCGGTGGGGCGGGCTCCGGCGGCTTGATGCTGTTGCCGGTGTCTTCCACCGAAGATTTCACGTCGTCTTCGATGCGCTTCATCTCGGCCATGATGGCCTCGTTGTGCAGCTGCCGGCGCACCTCGTCCATACCGATCTCTTTTTCGATTTCTGCTTTCACGGACGAAAACGACCGGCGCAGCCGCCCCAGCCAGAGGCCGAGGGTGCGCAGGGCTTCAGGCAGCCGCTCGGGGCCGATGACGAAAAGCCCTACCACCGCGACCAGCACCAGCTCCGGGAAGCCGATATCAAACATTCGTGTTCTGTTTGCTCTCTGTGGTGCCGGCTTCTTTGTGTTCTGCTTTGCCTTCGATCACATTGGGGTCGACCGGTGCCTCAGCTTCCTTTTCATCGTCTGTGACGGCTTTACGGAAGCCCTTGATGGCGTTGCCGAGATCGGAGCCAATGGTTTTGAGGCGCTTGGGGCCGAATATGAGCAGTACGATAGCCAGTACTACCAGCAGTTCGGTCAATCCGAAAGATCCAAACATCTGTGTTATCCGTTAGGAGACGTGCCTATTGTATACGCGATGCTTTCTCGGTGTGGCCGCTGACACCAAAGCGTTTTGCCAGAATGTCGAGTACGTCCTGAGGTGGCACGTTCAGGTGAATGAGCATCACCAGGCTGTGGAACCACAGATCGGCGGTTTCCTTGGCCAGCTCATCGCTGCCGGCGGTGTGGTCTTTGGCCGCAAGGATCGCCTCTGTGGCTTCTTCTCCCACCTTTTCGAGGATCTTGTTCAGGCCCTTGCTGTACAGCGAGGCGACATAGGAGTCGTCCGGGTCAGCACCTTTGCGGGCTTCGAGCACTCTGGTGAGTTCTGTGATGATGTCCATATGGGGTCCTATGCGAGGCGCAGAAGTATTGCAGATCCGCCGACCGCAGACAGCACGCCGATCGGGGCGAGCCAATCACCGGTAGCCCCGGGCCACAGGAGCGCGCCACCGAGGAGGACCAAGGCGACCCCCATCCACTTTGCGCTGCGCGCTCTGCTGGATTGATGGACGATGGCCTGGCGAAGCTCAGCGATCTCCCGGTGCTGCCGTGCCTGCTCGGCGCGGAGCCTGCCGATCTGTCCCGGAATCTCCGGCACGGCTTCCAGAAGTTCCGGAGCGCGTTCGATAAGCCGGCGCAGCTGTGCGGCAGGACCAACCCGCTCGGCCAGCCAGCGCTCCATGAACGGTTGTGCGGTGGTCCAGAGGTCGAGCTGCGGATACAGCCTGCGCCCCAGGCCTTCGATGTACAGCAGGGTCTTCTGCAGCAGCACGAGCTGGGGCTGCACCTCCATTTCGAACCGCTCTGCGGTCTGGAACAGCGTGGTCAGGAACTGGCCGAAGGAAATCTCCGCCAGAGGTTTGGCGAAGATCGGCTCGCAGACTTCTCGGATCACCCGTTCGAACTCGCCCTGGTTCGTATCCGGTGGCACCCAGCCCGACACGACGTGCAGACGGGCAACCTCGGCGTAGTCCCGCTGGAAGAAGGCGAGCAGGTTGCGGGCGAGATACTCCTGGTCCGCCTCGGTGAGCGTACCCATGATCGCGCAATCCAGGGCGATGTACCGTGGGTTGGCCGGGTCTGCCACGTCTACGTAGACGTTGCCCGGATGCATGTCGGCGTGGAAAAAATTCTGCTCGAAAACCTGGGTAAAAAACGTCTTGACGCCTCGGTCCGCCAGCAGCGCAAGATCCACATCGAGCGCGCTCAACTCCTCCACCTGCGATACGGGCACGCCGTGGATGCGTTCCAGAACGAGCACTCTGGGCCGGCAGAGCGCCTGGTGCACGCGAGGGACGTAGAGCATCTCGGAGTCAGCGAAGTTTGCGCGGAGCCTTGCGGTGTTGGCGGCCTCGGCGAGCATGTCCAGCTCTGCATAGATGGTGCGCTCGTAGTCGTCGAGCACCTCCTGGAGCTTGAGCCTCCTGGCGTTGGGATAGCGTCGCACGATCCGAGTGGCAGCCTTGCGGAAAAAGGCCAGATCGCCGGCAATCTGCTTGGCCAGACCGGGCCGGACCACTTTGACCACGACCGCTTCGCCGCTATGCAGGGAAGCAGTGTGCACCTGAGCGATGCTGGCTGCGGCCAGCGGTGTTTCGTCGAACTCGCAGAAATGCTCGCCGAGCGGCGCGCCGAGGTCTTCTTCGATGGTGCGGATCACCTGCTCCACGGGGATCGGCGGCACGTTGTCCTGCAGCGCGGCAAGCTCTTCGGCGACTGCCGGAGGTACGATATCGGGGCGGGTGGACAGCAGCTGACCGAGCTTGATGTAGACCGGTCCGAGTTCGGTCAGTGCGGTACGCAGCCGCTCGCCGTCGCTGCGATCACCGCGGGAGATCAGCCTGAGGGGGTTGAGCTTCCACAACCAGCGCTGCCAGGTCGGGAGCGCAAGGATATGTGCATCGGCCAGCGTGTCCAGCCGGTGTCGTGCGATGGTGCCGGCGATCTGCCACGCCCTGCTGGCCATCGCTATTCCGGGGGGGGCTCTTGCTGGTCAACCCGTGCAGCCAGCCGGTCGATGCGCAGCCGAAGGTCGTCCAGCACGTCGAGCAGTGCGGTGGTGTCTTCCTTGGTTACGAACCGGCTGGCGGCGGTCTGCTCGATTGCCGCGCCTACGCCCTCGGCGGCGCTGCGCAGTGCCGAAACGGCGAGCTCGGCTGTGCCCAGAGCAGCCTGGCCGGCGTCGGAGGCCAGAAGGTTCGACAACGGCTGGGTGAGTTCGGGATCGAATTTCTCCAGCACCGCGGCGAAGTCCATGAGCACGGCGGCATCCCCTTCGATGGTGACATTGCCGGTGCGTCCGGGGTTTGCGACCCAGGCGATGATCTCCGGACCGCGGCCGGTAACCAGCACGTGTGGCGGCGCATCCGCCTTGCCCGAGACGTTCACAGCGCCATCCGCAACGGTGATGTAGAAGCTCAGCGGCGGTGCGACGCTTTCCAGTTGCAGGATGCGCCCTTCGAGGGGCTCCAGATGGGCTCGGATCTTCGGGTCGAGCGCGAGGCCGGCTTCGGCGATGTTTGTCGCGACTCTGCCCAGTGCATCCTCGAGGGCGCTCATGGCCGCGTGCCCTCGTGAATGGCCGCCACGCCGCCGATCAGATCCTGATAGTCCACGTCCTTGAAACCGGCGTCGCGCATCATGAGCGCGAGGGCTTTCTGTTCAGGGTGTTTTTCGATGGACTCCACCAGATACTGATAGGGCTGGGCGTTGCCCACGAGCGTTTTGCCGATCGCCGGCCAGAAACTCTGAAAGCCTTTATAGAGCGTGCCGAGTAGAGGGTCGGTGGGTTTGGAAAACTCGAGCACCAGGAGACGCCCGCCGGGTTTCAAAACGCGCAGCAACTCGCAGAACGCTGTTTCCTTACTCGTGAAGTTGCGGAGCCCAAACGAAATCACAGCACAGTCGAATGCGCCGTCTGCGTAAGGCAGGTGCTCTGCCGGTGCGCGGCAGTAGGCGACTTCCGTGTGGCCGTCGTCGAGCAGACGGTTGCGTCCTACCTGCATCATCTCTCCGTTCAGGTCGGTGAGTGCCACGAGCCCTTCTTCGCCGACCAGAGGTGCAAGCAGTGCCGACATATCGCCGGTGCCGCCCGCGAGATCGAGCACTCTCATGCCTGGGCGCAACCCGGAGCGTTCCACCACCATGCGCTTGAATAATCGGTGGGTGCCCAGAGACATGATGTCGTTCATCACGTCGTAGCGCTGGGCTACGCGGTCGAAAACATCCTGCACAAGGCGGGTTTTATCGGCAGGCGCAACTTCCTGGCGGCCGAAGCTGACTTTGCTATCTGTGCTCATAAGCGCAGTTTACGACTTTGGCGTCCACTGGCCCACGGGAATTGTCGGCAGGCGCGAAGCGTTGGCTGTTTCCAGCTCCGTAAGATACGCCTGCCAGAGGCTGTTCATGTTGCGTCCGAGCTCGGCCAGGTAGTCCCAGGCATAGATGCCTGAGTCGTGGCCGTCGTCGAAGGCGATTCGCACCGCGTAGTTGCCGACCGCCTCGATGTCGCTGATGCCGACGTACTTCTTGCCGGTCTGCAGTTTGCGTTCCGCATCGGAGTGTCCGCGAACCTCTGCCGAAGGGGAGTAGACACGCAGAAGCTCTGCCGGCAGCTCGAAAACGGTCTGGTCGAATGCCACCGTCAGCACCTTTCGCGCTTTCGAGTAGCTGATTCTGGTTGGCGGCTGGGCCATCTTCAGCGCATCCTCAGAGAATGTATCGCGACAGGTCCTGGTCCGTCGCCAGGGTCTCGAGCTGACTGTCGACGTATGCGGCATCGACGCAGACCTTCGTATTGGACCCCGTATCGAAGGACACCTCTTCAAGGAGCCGTTCCATCAGGGTGTGCAGCCGCCGTGCGCCGATGTTTTCGGTGTTTTCGTTGACCTGCCAGGCAAGCTCCGCAACCCGCTCGAGCCCGTCGTTGGTAAATTCGATCTCTACACCTTCGGTGCCGAGCAGCGCCTGATACTGCTCCGTGAGCGACGCGTCCGGCTCCACGAGTATGCGTTTGAAATCCGCTGGTGTGAGCGCTTTCAGCTCCACCCGGATCGGCAGCCGGCCCTGCAGCTCAGGAATCAGATCCGAAGGCTTGGTCAGGTGAAATGCACCGGAGGCGATGAACAGCATGTGGTCGGTGCGTACGAGCCCATGTTTGGTGGATACGGTGCAGCCTTCGATCAGAGGCAGAAGATCGCGCTGCACCCCTTCGCGGGACACGTCGGCGCCCACTCCCTCCGAACGCTTCGCCACTTTGTCGATTTCATCTATAAAGACGATGCCGGTCTGTTCTGCGGCGCTGACGGCCCGGGTGCGGATCTCCTCTTCGTTGATCAGCTTGTCAGCTTCCTCTTCCTTCAGCTTGCGCAGGGCATCGCTGATCTTCAGCTTCGACTTCTGCTTACGATCGCCCGAGAGGTTGGAAAACATGCCGGAAAGCTGCTGGGTCATTTCCTCCATGCCCGGCGGTGCCATGATTTCCACGCCGATTTTCGGCGCCGCCAGTTCCAGCTCGATCTCCTTGTCATCGAGCTCCCCTTCGCGCAGCCGTTTGCGCAGCAGCTGGCGGGCCTCCGATTCTTTTGGCGGTTCGGCGGTCTCCGTGCCGAAACCCACCGGACGGGGAGTGGGCACCAGGGCATCGAGAATGCGCTCTTCCGCGGCATCGGCGGCGCGATGCGAAACCTTTTCCATCTCCTCCTCACGCAGCAGATTGATGGCCGTGTCCACCAGGTCTCTGACAATGGACTCCACGTCGCGACCCACATAGCCCACTTCGGTGAACTTGGTGGCTTCCACCTTGATGAACGGTGCGCCGGCGAGGCGTGCCAGACGCCTGGCGATCTCGGTTTTGCCGACGCCCGTGGGGCCGATCATGAGGATGTTTTTAGGGGTAATCTCTTCCGCCAGCGCCTCATCCAGCTGCATGCGGCGCCAGCGGTTGCGCAGAGCGATGGCGACGGCCCGCTTGGCGTCATGCTGGCCGATGATGTGGTGGTCGAGTTCGCCGACGATTTCGCGGGGTGTCATGGGTGTTTTCACTGTGCTGCGAGCTCTTCGATGGTGTGTTCCTGATTGGTGTAGATGCAGATGTCGCCGGCGATGGCCAGGGCCTTCTCCACGATCTGCCGTGGCGGCAGATCGGTGTTCTCTGCCAGTGCGCGACCTGCGGCCTGAGCGAACGGCCCGCCCGAACCGATGGCCAGCACGCCGTATTCCGGTTCGATGACATCGCCGTTGCCGCTGATCATCAG
>JAUIKX010000354.1 GCA_030430515.1 Gammaproteobacteria bacterium
AGCGGGTCATCGCCAACATGGTGAGCGTTGCGGAGCTCACCCGTCGTGGCTTCATCAACGGCGATGTATCCGTCGTCATGTCACCGCGAACGGTGCTCACCTGGGCGCAGAACGCGGAGATCTTCGGTGATGTCGGCTTTGCCTTCCGCGTGACGTTCCTGAACAAGTGCGATGAACTGGAGCGGCCCATCGTTGCCGAGTACTACCAGCGCTGCATGGGCGAAGACCTGGGCGACGCCACTGCGGGGATTACGCTCAAGACCTCATGAGCACGGAAGAAAACCCACTCGAGCCGTTCAAGAGGGCCACCACCGCGACCATCCGCGCCATTGCCGGCGACGATGAGCTGGAGGTGACCTTCGGCCAGGGCACACCCACTGTGCGTGGGCGCAGCATGCGCGTGCCCCTGCCGGCCATCGGCGCGACCCAGGAGGAAGTGTGTGCGGTACGCGGTGTGGGCGATGAGTTTGCGCTGAAGCTGCGCTATCACGATGAAAGGCTGCATCAGTCGCTGTCGCCGGAAGCGGGTCCTGCTCAGGAGATGTTCCGCTGGATCGAGGATGCCCGTCTGGCAGCCATCGGCGCCATGCGCATGGAGGGGGTGGCGCAGAATCTGGATGCGAATCTCGAGGTGCAGTGTCGCCAGGCGGCGTTCGATACCGTCACCGCGGAAACCGAAGCGCCGCTGAGCGTTGCCGTCGGCCTGCTGGTGCGACAGATGCTGACCGGCCGCGAGCTACCGCCTTCGGCGGAAAACGTCGTGCGGTTCTGGCGCGACCATGTGCTGGAGAAGGCCGGCGACGACATCGAGGCGCTGAAAAGTTCGGTGACAGACCAGGCGGAATTTGCGCGTCTGTGTCGGCAGGTGATTGCGGATCTCGGCCTCATATCGGAGATGGACGAGCCCCCGGACGGTGAGCAGGACGCCGAAGACGTCGAGACCATCGACGAAAACGACGATGCCAGCAACGACTATTCGCCCGAAGACGTGGTGCTCGACGAAGACGGCTCCACGGAAGAGTCCATGGACGGCGAAACCACCATGATGGACATGGACGTCGACATGGACATGGACGAGATGGGCGCGGAGTCCGACCCCGACGAAGCGCCACCGCAGATGCCGGATGACGCTGGCCGCATCGAGGTGGACTTCAACTACCAGGCCTACACACACGAGTTCGACGAGATCGTGCGGGCCGAGGAGCTGTGCGATCCGGAGGAGCTGGGCCGCCTGCGCATGCTGCTCGATCAGCAGCTTCTGCCGCTGCAGCACGCCACTTCGAAGCTTGCCAACCGCCTTCAGCGGCGGCTCATGGCTCGGCAGAACCGCACCTGGGAGTTCGACCTCGAAGAGGGGGTGCTCGACAGCGCACGGCTGGCTCAGGTGATCATCGACCCGATGAATCCGCTGGCCTACAAGCAGGAAAAGGAAACCAAATTCCGCGATACGGTGGTGACACTGCTCATCGACAGCTCCGGCTCTATGCGTGGGCGTTCCATCACCATTGCCGCCATGTGCGCCGACATTCTTGGCCGCACGCTCGAGCGCTGCTCTGTGCGGGTGGAGATTCTCGGTTTTACGACCCGCGCCTGGCGGGGCGGGCAGTCCAGGGAAAAATGGATCGGCGACGGCAAGCCGGCGAACCCCGGCCGCCTCAACGACCTGCGCCATATCGTTTACAAGGCTGCCGACGACACCTGGCACCGCTGCAAGCGCAATCTCGGCCTGATGATGCGCGAGGAGTTGCTCAAGGAGAACATCGACGGTGAAGCGCTCATCTGGGCGCACAACCGCATTGTCACGCGCTCCGAAGAGCGCAAAGTGCTCATGGTGATTTCAGACGGTCTGCCGGTGGACAACTCCACCCTTCTGGTCAACGCGAGCAATTACCTCGAGCAGCACCTGAAGTACGCCATCGACCAGATCGAGAGCTATTCGCCTGTGGAGCTGGTGGCCATCGGTATCGGTCACGACGTGACGCACCACTACTCCCGTGCGGTAACCATTACCGATGCCGAGCAGCTCGGCGGCGCCATGACCGATCAGCTGGCCGACCTGTTCGAGCTCAAGGGCTGATGGCGCACCGGCAGCCGTTGCTCGATGCGCTTTCCGCCTACGGCCAGCGATTTCCTGACGAAGCCGATGTCGTTGCGCGTTTTCAGGAGTTTGTCACCGCCCATGATCGCTGTTTCGACAACGACTTATGGGTCGGGCACGTAACAGGCTCCGCATGGCTTGTGCACCCAATGGATGAGGCGGTGCTGCTCACCCACCACAAGAAGCTCGGGCGCTGGCTGCAGCTCGGCGGGCACAGCGATGGCGATGCGGACACACCGGCAGTCGCCCGGCGGGAAGCTGAAGAGGAATCCGGGCTGCCGGTAGAACTCGTCATGCCGGAGATCTTCGATCTGGATGTACATGCGATTCCGGCCCGCAAGGGCGACCCGGAGCACTGGCACTTCGATGTGCGCTATGCGTTTCGCGCAGATCATCCTGATTTCGAAGTGACAGAAGAGTCGCATGCACTTGCCTGGGTGCCGATTGAGCGGCTGAATGAGTACACCGATGAATGGTCGGTGCTGCGTATGGCCGGCAAGTGGGCGGATCTTCTGGCGCCAATTTAGCACCGCTTTCTCTTGACATTTTTTGGGTGACATAGGCAGCATCAGATAGCGCCGTGCGC
>JAUIKX010000048.1 GCA_030430515.1 Gammaproteobacteria bacterium
CGCCGGGCGCGATCAGAGTGCCATCCGCATTGCGTATCTGTATGTCGTATTCCGGTGCGACTCTGCCGAGGCTGCCTTCCGGTCCCGGGTGGTCGCAGTCGGTGACGATGCCGTGCGTTAGGGTTTCTGTCATTCCCCACCAGCCGATGGTGTGAACACCGAAGTGATCCCCAAGCGTCGGCAGGCTGGCCGGTCCGCCCCAGAATCGCATGCTGTGCTCTGGCACGGGCTGCGACATGATGGCTTTCCAGCCGAAAGGAATCATCGATGCCCAGGTGACGTTGTAGCGCCGACTCACAGGCCAGAAGCGTGATGCGGAGAACTTGGGCTGAACGACAAAGGTACCACCCGACCATAAGGTAGCCAGCATCGAGTAGCCCTGCGCGTTGGTGTGGAACAGAGGCATATAGATGATGGTCACGTCGTCTTTTCTCAGGCGCATGTGGGCGGCGCAGATTTTCCCGGACCAGAGACCGTTGGCATGGGTCCACAGTACGGCTTTCGGCCTCGAAGTGGTGCCCGATGTGAACTGTACGCTCAGATTGCGGGCCGGATCGGCGGTAAGCGCGGGCAGCGGTGTGTCTGAAAACAGATCACCGAACGCGACCGCGGCAGCGTTGTGCTGCGCGCGTTCGCCGGCATTGTTGTCGGTAACAGCAAGGAACTGCAGGGCGGGACAGGCCGCCGCCACCATGTCTGCGTAGACGGGCTGGGTGATGGCGCAGACGGCTTCGGTGACTTCCGCGAAGTATCTCATATCCCGAGCGACGCTGCGGGTGTTGGTGGAGACCGCGACGGCACCGATCATGGCGCAGGCGAGCCAGGAGAAAACGAACTCGGGAGAGTTGTCCAGGTGGATGATGACGAAGTCGCCGTCTCTGACGCCACGATCGTGCAGCCCGGCGGCGACAGACTGTGCGTTTTTCTGCACGTCCGCGTAAGTCCACTGTCGGTCCTCGGCTTCTGCCGGGCTCCAGATCATGCAGGTTTTATCCGGCTGCGAGTCGACCCACTGCTGGAGCATCCAGGAAATGTCCATGCCGCGGAACGATTCGAACTTGGCGGCGGCAATGTCATCGGTCAGGGTCATGTTGATTCCTCTTCCTTCAGGCGCACCGGGGTGAGATTGTCCGGATTTTTGCCCTGTATCGGTTCGTAGAATTTGCGCACCGGCACCATGTCGCTGCTGACATCACCGGTCGGTTGAAAGTTGACGCCGAGGCCGGCCTCTTTTTTTGCGTAATCCAGATAACCGCAGACGATGCGTGCCTCAGCTTTTACCGCGATCCAGTAGAAGCCGGATTTCCAGTGCGGCGCGCTGCCGCGGGTTCCGGAGGGCGGTATCACGACTGCCATGGGTTCGCTGGCGCGAAGCTGCTCGGCAACCTGCTCAACGAGGTTGGTGGAGGTGGAACGGTTTACCGGTATGCCGCCCAGAGTGCGCATGATCCATCCGAACGGTGCTCTGAACAGCTCTTTCTTGCCGAGCCACGAGATCGGCGCCTTGAGCACCATGGCCGCGGCCATGAGATAGACAAAGTCCCAGTTGGTCGTGTGCGGTGCGGCGATCACGACGATCCGTGGGTATTCCGGCATCTGTCCCTTCACCCGCCACCCCGCGATGCGCATGAAACCACGGGCTACCCAATGACCGACCTCGTATCTCAGCCTCATTCCTGGGTACATCCGGCGCCTTTGTGATAGTAGGCGCGGGCTCTGGCGACCGGAAAAATCTCTGCCTGAACGCCGCTCAGCTCAGGCAGATTATCGACGTCCATGCGCGGGCCGTATCGGCGCAGATCGGCACGGCAGTCGCTGAAGCTGCGCTCACCGAGATACATGCATGAGCAGACCTGTTTGGCGGCGAAGCCGGTACCGATTTCGATGACCGGCAGGAGAAAGATCCAGCCGCCGATGACGCTGAGCAGAAACAGCGCGCCAGCACCGATGGATATTTTTCGCAGTCTGGTCATTGCGCAATCCGGGGAAAAGCCAGCGCGATCTGGTCGACCAGATCGTATATTTCAGGCCATTTGACGTAGTGGGACTCGCCGAGATGCACGACCACCAGATCTCGATCCGGCACGATGAGCACCACCTGGCCTTGTGAGCCGTTCATATAGAAGCCTTCGAGTTCTGGGGCGAGCGTCTCTGGCTGCGTTTCGGCAGCCGGCGCGGTCAACCAGAACTGGGCGCCGTACTGTGAATTGTTGGCCGCAGGGGCCCGCGTTCGCGTGAAGTCCACCCACCCTTCTGGGAGGATACGCTGCCCATCCCAGGTGCCATCGCGCAGAAACAGATAGCCCAGTCTCGCCCAGTCGCGTGCCGTGGCCCAGGCGAACGCCCCGCCGATGAAGTGGCCGGTCTGATCGAACTCGAGCCGCACGTTCGAAGCGCCAATGGGATCGAGAAGCTCGCGTCTGACCCAACCCATGACCTGTGTGCTGTCGTCGCCGACCATTTCGCTGGCAAGGCCAGCGAGCAGATTCGAGGAGGCCATGCTGTAGAACCATTGGCTGCCCGGCTCGCTTTCGATTTCAACCTGAGCAGCGCGCGCGTATGCGTTTCGTCGGGCATCCGGCGCGAAGAGCATGTTGCCTGCGTTGCCGTCGTCGCGTAGGCCCGCAGTCATGTTCATCAGGTGCCGCAGGGTGATCTGCTGTCGCAGGTCATCGGCTGAACGCCAGGGCTCGATGGGAGGCGGTGTGTCGAGCGACAGCCGTCCTTCTCGGACCAGAATACCGATCAGAGCGTTGGTAATGCTCTTAGCCATGGACCAGGACTGAAAGCGATTGTCGGGGCCAAATCCGGGCGCGTAGGTTTCAATGACGATGCGGCCCTGATGAACCGCAACGATCGCCCGATGATCAGGATGCCCTGCGGGGCCGATATGGCGATCGAAGGTACCGGCCAGCGCGCTGGCGACGGCGTGACGATCGACGGTTTTGGGGAGCGGCGCAACGGGCCACTCAGTGGTCGGCCAGGGCAGCCCTTCCGGTTGTGGTGGCAGCGGCGGTGCGCTCAACGCATGAGAGGTCAGAAAGCAGCAGAGTGCGATGAGCGCGGGGCGCACGATGGGTAACCTTGTGGGGGAGTTTCCCGGGTTGTACCTCAGATCGCGGTCCGGCGCCAATCTCAGATTTCGTTCAAGCGCTTTCTGCTGTAGATGGCTGCTGCCAGAAGCGCGCTGCCGATGATCATTCCGACCCAGAGAGATGGGTCGGCCAGCACGGCCAGCTGGCTGCTGATCGTCAGGGGAGCTTCGTTGTCCAGCCTTGGCAGCGCTGCGGGTTGTATGTGGTCGAAGAGAAACGTTGCCGATGTCGACGTGCCTGCAACGATTTTCTCTAAGATGATGAGTACCACGGGAATGCCAACCGCCCAGAGGGTGGGTATGCGGCTGGCGACGGCTGATACCAGGATCAGCCAGGCGTACACAGGCATGGCCCACAAGCCTTGAATGCCGTAACCAATCACCAGGTAGATCAGGTTTGCGGTCGGGGTGCTGAACGCCCACACCCGGCCGGCAAAGCCATCTTCGACGTTGATGGCCAGCCAGGTCATGGCGAAGAGCTGTGCCAGCCAGGTGGCGATGATGGTGGCTACCGGGGCCACCCAGGCGATGGTGACGTATTTGCTGATCATGGTCCGGGTGTCGCTCACCGGCATGGATTTCCAGAACAGCACCGAGCGGTCTTTGCGTTCATCGTGTACAGAGCCGATGAGGGCGAAAAAGATCACGACTGTCAGTGCCAGTTCGAAAGGCCGGGCGACGGCTGCGGCGAGGGTTTCCATTTTGTAGGTCATTTCGGCATCGGTGCTGCCGGCCACATCGACCAGCATGGCGAGCAGCAAGGCCATTCCGCTGGCGTTCTCGCTCATGCCGGCCAACTGATCGCTGTTTGTGGATATGGAAACATCCGGCTCTACCAGCGAGGTGGCGAGCCCGGCCAGCAGGACCAGGCTGAGAACGACCGCAGGAGCGGCCAGATAGGCGGTGCGCCCTTCAAGCCATTCCCGTCTGATCAGAGTTTTAAACGGGCTCATTCTGGTCCTCCGCTATGGCGACGAAGATCTCGGCGATGCTGGGGGTGGACAGAGTTCCGAACGGTTCGAGAGTCGACCGCGGCACATCGCGATAGATGTTCTCCCAGCCGTTCAGCGTCTGTTTGAGGTGGATCGGCTTCTGGCCCACGTCGATCGCAGTGTCAGACGTGACCTTGACGAACGCCTCGGAAAGTTCGGCCATCTCCAGCTTCAACCGCACCCTGCCTCTGTGGATGAACACCACGTCGGTCAAAATGTGTTCGATTTCCCGCACTTCGTGCGTCGTGATCAGAATGCTGCGCTGCTCGTTGTAGTACTCGCTGAGCAGGCGGTCATAGAACTGCTGTCGATACAGAATATCGAGACCGAGGGTGGGTTCGTCGAGCACCAGAAGCGACGCATCGATGGCGAGGATCAGCGCCAGGTGCAGTTGGACGTTCATGCCCTTCGACAACGTGCGCACGCGCTTTTCTGTGCGTATGTCGGTTTGTTCCAGCGTTGCAAGGGCTATTTGACGGTCGAAGTTGGGGTGAACGCCGGCGACGTAGTCGATCAGGTCGCGGATGCGCATCCAGCGGGGCAGGGTGCCGGTGTCGGCGATGTACGCGACGTTCTGCATGAGCCTGGCGCGCTGCTCCGCCGGGTTGAGGCCATCGACCTGCAGTTCTCCGGTATCCAGATCGCCAAGACCCAGAATCGCTTTCAGCGCCGTGGTCTTGCCGGCGCCGTTAGGCCCGATCAGCCCGACGATGCGGCCGCGTTCCACGGTGAGGTCGAAGCCATCCAATGCTCTTGTATCACCATAGGTCTTGACCAGATTACGTGCGTCGATGAGGCTCATCTGTCGTCTCCAAACAGTTCTTCACGGGTCAGCTGCAACGCTTCAATGCGCTTGCGAATGCCGGGCCACTCACTGCTCAGGAAGGTGCTGCGTTCCTGACTCAGCGCCCGGTCTCTTGCGCCAGGGCGCACGAACATGCCGAGCCCACGCCGTTTTTCCAGCAGGCCTTCATCGACCAACATCTGGTACGCCTTCGACACTGTGAGTGGGTTGATGAGTTCGTCGGCCGCCACCTGGCGCACCGATGGCACGGCTTCACCTTCCGCCAGGGAGCCGGACAGAACCCGATGCACGACCGCACGTCGGATCTGCACGTAGATGGGTTCGTTGTCGTTCCACTGGCTCATGTAGGTGCTTTGTTACAGATTTAGTGTTGTAGTATTGTATAACACTAAGTCTCGCAGTCAAGCAAAGCGCGTAGCGCAATCACTCAGCCTTCAGCGCATCGGAGTCATCAGGTAGCACAAGCAATCCTGGCGTACGACTTCCGGGTCTGTGGTGTACATAGCGGGTACCACCGCACGGCGGAAGCGGATTTCGCCGGATGTCGAGTAGAAGAAGTCTTCGGTGACCACGTTGTGGCTGCTGTCGAGCACCGTCACAACGTGGCCGAGCGGCTCACCGGAAAGGCCGAAAGGGGTGTGTTCCGGCACCGCATGAAAATTTACCGCTTCCATACCGCCGGTCAGCCGCAGCTTTGCAGGGCTGTCGTCGAAGGAAAAGTCCACTCCGTCAGCGATATGCACTCGCGCCAGTGAGCGGTAGAGCGTCAGGTTTTCGTGGGTTGTGGGTAGGTCAGCCTCCGTCACGGCACGTCGCAGCAGGTCTTCAGCAAGGTCGTCGCTCCTCGGATCGTTGATCGGTCCGAGCTCCACGGCGATGGATGCGCAGTGATGCTGCAGTGCCCGCGTGAGCACTGTGTCCGGCTCCTCGACGTAGACCGCCTTGTCTGAAAACAGGTACGCGAGATTGAGGTGTCGGTCTTCCAGCGCCGTGACCACGCTGTAGTGCGGATTGCGGCCGGTGTTGTTGTGCAGATCAACGGCGGCGAAAAGTGGCTGTTTCGTTGCCTCATGCACGACGGCTTCCGTCAGCGCTCGATGCCCTGCGGAGCCGCCGCACCAGATACGGTTGAAATCGGGCTCCTCCGGCAGGTGACGTACCCGCCTGGATGCTGCGGCCGGGTTGCCGATGAAGACGATGAGCGGACGCATGCTCTCGGGTGGGTCCTGCATGAGCCGGCAAAGAGCCGTCCAGCCGCTGGTTTCGTTGCCGTGCAGCAGGGTCGAAACAAAAAGCGGAGCGCCCGCTCTCGTGCCATCGAGGCGAAACAGCGTCGGCCCGCCAAGCGCTTCGGCGAGGGCGTGTGCGGGCAGGGAGAAAATGCCCGCGGGCGGAGCGTCCAGATGATTCAGAAGTGTCATAAAGGCCAGGTGTGCACGGGTTGCTCGGTGTTCTGCAGGGACTCGTACTGCATCACCAGCTCCTGCAGGTTGCCGCCGGTAAGTGCCAGCCAGCGGCGCTGCCATGCGGCGCCGTTCTGTGACGAATCGCAGCGCGCTGCGACAACGTCGAGGTACTTGTTGATCTCCTGATCCGGGATGTCACAGCTCTCGAGCCCGCGCCGGGCAAGCGGGAGGAGGTGATCGATGATCAGCTTGCGGATGCCCAGGGTCTGCACCCCGGCGGGCAGCGGCCATACGACTTGAGCGTTCAGGCCGTACTGGGCTGCTTTGTAGAAGTTATCCCGTGCATCCGCGAACGGCAGCCGCTCTTCCGGTGCCTGCGGTTCGAGCCCCATGCCTCGAACGAGGCCGAAGTAGAACGCAGCGTTGCTGATGCTGTCGATGATTGTCGGCCCGGCGCTGGTGACGCGATGCTCGATGCGCATGTGCAGCTGACCATCGAAGTCGAAGCCGATGAGTGGTCGGTTCCAGCGCCAGATCGTGCCGTTGTGGAAGCGAACATGGCTGAATTTCGACGGTGGCGCATCCTGGTTCACCATGGGGATGACGATCGGGTGGTCGGTCTGGTTTTCCTGAAAAATCTCGAATAGCGAGCTTTTTACGTAGCCTTCGCCAAAGCTGACCCGCTTCTTGTAGAGCGAGCCGATATCGACGCTCTGTTCGAACAACGGGATGCGCGACTCGTCCCATAGAAGATGGCCGAAAAGCAAAGGTGCGTTTGCCGCCGCCGCGACCATCGGCGCAGAGGCGATCTGGCTGGCGTTGAAATCCCGTACCGCACGTTCAGGTCTGCACTGCAGATGGATCTGGAACGAGGTTGCGGCCGCCTCCAGCATCACGTCGTGGTGGCTGAGCTCGAGAGGGTTGTCGCCTTCGATTGAGATCTCCAGTTGGCGGCCATCGCGCAGCGCCATGATGCGATCGTTGAGGGATTGATAGCGCACCATGCGCGACATGTTTTCAGAGGTGAAAATGTCATCCGTTGCAGTTGGCAGCGTGCCGATGGCAACGAGGTGCGCGTTCATGTCTTGCGCGGCCCGACAGCATGATCCCCAGGTGCTCTGCAGCTCGTCGTGCAGCCTGCTGAACACGCTTCCGGTCAGGCGTGACGGGCTACCGTTGAGCTCGATGTTGAACCTCGCGAGTTCCGGTACCACCAGTGGATTGTCGAGATTTTCAATGAGGCGCTGGTTTTCGCCCAGAGGGTGCGCATCGTTGTCGATGATCCATGCTTCCAGCTCGAAACCGGCGGTGTCGCCTCTCGGCGATACCTCACCGGCGTCGATCATGGATTTGAGCAGTGCGGTTTCCTCATCGAGCTTTTCGCGGAAACGGCTGAAGTCTTCTGCATCGAAGAAGCGCTGTTTGATTTCGTCACCCATATGGCCAGCGTAGAACATCTGACTTCGCTGCCTCAACTGTGGAAAGTCCCTGTATGTGCACCTGTGTTGACTTTCCTGGCCGTCGGCGTAGCCTTGCGCCGCCTCGAACATCAGTTTGTCCACCTCGCATGCAACGCATCGTACAGAACACGTCATTCGTTTCCGCGGCAGTATCTGCTGCAGGCGTGTCCGTGTGCGCGGCCATTGCAGGCGCTGACGGCGTCATGATCATGCCGCCAGATATCGGGGAGCTGAGTTCGTAGCGCGATTTGTTTGAATTCAGAGAAAAGCCCCGAAGCGACCCTTCGGGGCTTTTTTCGTTTCGGGGCCGGAAAAACCGGTCATGAAAAGACAGATTCACGACAGCGAGGGCTGGCGACGCAATATCGGCCTCATCTTCGGCATGCGCTTCTTCCAGGTGTTTCTGGTGATCATGCCCGTGGCGGTGCCGTTCTTTCAGAGCAAAGGTCTATCCATGCAGGACGTTTTCGTTCTGCAGGCCATCTTTGCGGTGCTCGTGCTGCTGCTCGAAGTGCCAAGTGGTTATGTGGCTGACATCTGCGGGCGGCGCCTTGCGGTTGTGCTGGGTACGGTTGCGTGCGGTGTTGGCCATTCCATGCTGGTGGTTGCTGAAGGCTTCTGTGGGCTCGTGTTGTTCGAAGCGTTCCTGGCGCTGGCCCGCAGCCTGGTTTCCGGCGCAGATCTGGCGCTTGCCTATGAGTCGGCAGTGATGGCCAGACAGAACGAAATGGACCGCGGGGCGATCGTCGGTCGACTGTACGCCTGGGCGACCACCGCTGAATCGGTGGCGGCGCTCGTTTGCAGCGCCATCATCGCTGCAGGCACGCTTCAGGATGTCGCCTGGGTGCAGGCCTCGGTTGGCTGGGTGCCTCTCGGGCTTGCTCTGTGGCTGGTCGAACCGCCCCGCACACGTATGGTGGCTGGGGAGCACCTGGAGAATCTGCGTGAGGTCATCTGGCACATCGCTGGGTGCGGCGCGCTCATATGGCTCACCATAGCGGTCTGGTGCGTGTGGGGCCTGACAACCTATTTCGCTGTCTGGTTGCTGCAGAAGATCTGGATGGATCAGAGCCTGGCGTTGGAGTACTTCGGCTACTTCTGGAGTGCCTACATGCTGTTGGCGGCAGCCGCCGGGAGAATGGCGCGGCATCTCGAGAATTGGTTCGGCGCGCCTGTGCTGCTGGTGTTCTGTGGCGTGGCGCCCGCGCTCGGATACCTCGGTCTGCAGTGCCCGGAAACGGAGGTTGCAGCAATGAGTGGAGGTCTGTTCTTTCTTGCTCGAGGCATCGGTGCGGTGCTGCTTCAGGAGGCGTTCAACAGCAGGATGCGCAGCGAGTTCCGTGCGACGGCCAATTCCATGCTGAGTTTCAGCGCCGGCCTGGCTTCCGCCCTCGTTGGGCCGCTTGTAGGCTGGTTTGTGGACGTATGGCCGTTACAGGTGGCGCTCGGAGTGCTGGCGGCTTTTTCGTTGCTGGTTCTCGCGGTGCTGGTGATACCGTTGGTTCTTAGAGTGCGAAGCAGTGCACGGCGCGTTGCCGCTTGACGGTGCTGCCTCCGGCTTTCGTAATAGACTTTGCTTGCAAGTATGGATACTTAACTATGGCAGAACAGTTCGACGTGCTCAGTGATGAGCTCAGTGCTTTCATCAGCAGCCAGAAGGTTTTTTTCGTTGGCAGTGCAGCCAGGGACGGGCGCGTGAATGTCTCTCCCAAGGGGATGGACAGCCTTCGGGTCGTCGGCCCCAGGGAGATCCTCTGGATGAATCTGACGGGCAGTGGCAACGAAACGGCCGCGCACCTGCTCGATACCAACCGCCTTACCCTCATGTGGTGCGCATTCGAAGGCAAGCCGCTCATTCTCAGGGTTTACGGTCGCGCGACGGTCGTTCACCCGCGTGACGATGAGTGGACGCAATGTGCCGCGCTGATAGAACCCACGGCCGGCGCGCGTCAGTACTTTCGCGTGCAGATCGATCTCGTGCAGACCTCTTGTGGGTACGCGGTGCCCTTCTACGATTACCGGGAAGATCGGCAGGTTCTCTCCATGTGGGCGCAGAAGCGGGGCAAGGATGGCATCGAAGCGTATTGGCAGGACAGAAATCAGCGCAGTATCGACGGTCTGCCAACGGGTATTCTGGAGGAATGATGACTGAAGTGAAGCATGTAGCGAGCGTTGCGGAAGGCGTCGCTTCCCGGTTATCGGAAGATTCTGAACTTGCGGCGCGTTTTGCTGGTCTGTCCTGGTCGAAGTTGCCGGAGGAAGACCTTTCGGGCCGGGATGTGGATGACGACATCGGCGCGACCATTGCCAGCTGGCGCGTTTTCCGTATGCGTCAGCCGGGAAGCGTTCATGTTTCTGTTCAGAACCCCGATCATTCTCGAGATGGCTGGCACAACCCGCATTCGGTTGTGCGGGTTCTTGTCGACGACTCTCCGTTCGTCATCGATTCCGTTTTGATGGTGCTCTCCCACGGCGGGCTGGTTACGCACATGCTGGGAAATGTCGTTTTCTCCGTTGAGCGGGGCACAGATGGCATTCTTCAGAAGTGCAGTGTCGATCAGAACGGCCGGGCTCGGGAGACCTTTCTGTATGCGGAGATCGATCGTGTCGAAGATTCCCGAATCGATGAGCTCGAAAACGAAATTCGCCGTACGCTGGGTGACGTTCAACTTGCTGTTTCTGATTTTCCGACAATGGAGGATCGGGCAAGAGGCTGGCTTACCGAGCTCGAAAGCCGCGAAGGCGACGAGGCTGCGGAATGTGCTGCCTTCGTTGCCTGGTTGCTCGAAAACCATTTCACCTTTCTGGGCTACCGGGAGTTCCGCTACGTAGATGGCTATGTCGAGCAGGTCGAAGGCAGCGCTCTGGGCATCCTGAAATCGAGACGGGCGTCCACACGTCGGAAGCTCACGGATCAACCTCAGAGCGTCCGGGATTTCCTTCTGGAACCCGTGATCCTGTCGTTCTCGAAGTCCGGGACCCTGTCCCGCGTGCACCGGCCGGCTTATCCGGACTACGTGGGTTTGCGATTGCTGGACGGGGCGGGCAACGTCGTAGGCGAGCAGGGGTTTCTCGGGCTTTACACCTCGAGGGTATATCTGGAGCACCCGAGCTCCATACCCATCGTGCGTAGAAAGGTGCAGACCGTGATCGAACGTTCGGGCCTCGACCCGCGCGGCTTTGATGGCAAAGTGCTCTCGCAGGTTCTGGCAACCTATCCCCGCGATGAGCTGCTGCAGATCGACGCAGACCTGCTGCAGGCCAATGCCCTGGATATCACCTACATTCACGAACGGCGCCGCACGCGCGCATTCTTCCGTTATGACCGCTACGGACTATTCGTTACGTGCATCGTCTATCTGCCCCGGGATCTGTACAACACGCATGTCCGCCAGAGCATGCAAGGCCTGCTCGAGGAGGCGTTCGATGCAGAGCACGCAGAGTTTCAGCCGTACTTCTCCGAGTCCATCCTGGTGCGGTTGCACTTCACGCTGCGGGTACGTGCAGGCAGGCGCGAAGACGTCAACCTGGATGTGCTCGAGCAGCAGATTGTCGGGCTGACCAGAGACTGGCAGGCGGAGCTTGCGGTGGAAGCCACCCAGCACTTCGGTGAGGTTCAGGGCCGTCTGCTGACCCGAAGTATCGGCTCGGCGTTTCCTGCTGGCTACCGCGAGACCTATACCCCCCGCAGCGCCATCGACGACATCGTTCAGCTTCAGCGTGTGCGTGAGGGTTCGAGCCTGGTTTCGCACCTCTTCCGACTGCCGGAGGATCCGGACGACTGGTTGCGTCTCAAGGTATACCACGCAAATGAACACCTGCCCCTGTCGGATGTGATTCCGGCCCTCGAGAATATGGGCTTCCGGGTGCTCGGGGAGACGCCGCACATCATCACGAATGAGGCCGGCGAACGTTTCAGTATCCAGGACTTTCAGCTGCGTGCAGCAAAAGGCCTGAATCTGGCGGCTGTTGCGGAGCTTTTCGAGGCCGGGTTCGAACAGATCTGGCATGAGCGGGTGGATAACGACCGGTTCAATCAGCTCATACTGTCGCCGGGGCTGTCCTGGCGACAGGTGGATGTGCTTCGCGCCTATGCACGCTACAACAAACAGCTTCGCTTTGGTTTCAGCATCGAGTTTATGGCGGAGGTGCTCGTCGCTCATCCGCGGGCTTCGTTGCTCCTCGTGCAGATTTTCGAGGCGCGTTTTGCGGTGGGCGGCGGCGAACCTGAGATCGAATCAGAGCTGGCTCAGCTCGCTGACTATTTCGAGTCTGTCTCCGTGCTCAACGAAGATCGCATACTGCGACGTTTTCTCGAACTGATTCAGGCCACCGTCCGTACGAACTATTACGTGGAGGGTCAGGAGGCGCTGGCTTTCAAGATGAGCCCTCGCAAGCTCCGAAACGTGCCACGGCCGGTACCGGAGTTCGAGATTTTCGTGTGCGGCGCCAGCATGGAAGGCGTGCATCTGCGTGGTGGCCCCATCGCCCGCGGCGGCCTGCGCTGGTCGGATCGTCTGGAGGATTACCGCACAGAGGTGCTGGGGCTGGTCAAAGCCCAAGCGGTCAAGAATGCGGTGATCGTGCCTGTGGGTGCGAAAGGCGGCTTCGTCATCAAGCGGCCTACCACCGGGGATCGGGCTCAGGATGGTGTTCTTGCCTACGAGACCTTCATCAGCGGCCTGCTGAGCGTTACCGATAACCTGATCGAAGGGAAGATCGTTCCGCCGGTGGGCGTTAAGCGCGTTGATGGTGACGACCCTTATCTGGTTGTGGCGGCTGACAAGGGAACGGCGACGTTCTCCGATAAGGCCAACGCACTCGCAGTGGCGCGTAACTTCTGGCTGGGTGATGCCTTTGCATCGGGTGGTAGTAACGGCTACGACCACAAAAAGATGGGCATCACCGCCCGAGGCGCATGGATCTCGGTGCAGCGGCATTTTGCGGAGCGGGGTATCGACGTTCAGCAGGAGCCGGTGACGGTACTCGGTATCGGCGATATGGGCGGTGATGTGTTTGGAAACGGCATGCTGCTGTCGAGCGCTATCGAGCTGGTGGCCGCCTTCAATCATCGGCACATCTTCATCGACCCTGATCCGGACACGGTGAAGAGCCATGAGGAGCGAAAGCGGTTGTTCGCATCCCCCCAGAGCGCCTGGAGCGACTATCGCGCTGAACTGATTTCTCCGGGCGGAGGTGTGTTTGACCGAAGTGCGAAAAACATTGCCATCACCGATCAGATGCGCGAACGGTTCGGTATTCAGGAGCCCTACCTTTCGCCTGATGAGTTGATTCATGAACTGCTCAAGTCGCCGGTGGATCTCATCTGGAACGGCGGCATCGGCACCTATGCCAAAGACGACAGCGAAACCGACGAGGCAGTTGGCGACCGATCCAACGACAACGTGCGTGTGCTGGCGTCGCAGATGCGTTGTGGCGTGTTTGGTGAAGGTGGCAATCTGGGGCTGACGCAGCGGGCGCGTGTGGCCTTTGCTCTGGGCGGAGGGGGTGTCAATACAGATTTTATCGATAACTCTGCGGGTGTGGACTGCTCAGACCACGAAGTAAACATCAAAATCCTTCTGGGTGAGCTCGTTGCGGGGGGCGAGTTGACGGTCAAACATCGTAACGAACTCCTCGAGGAGATGACGGACGGTGTGGCCGAGCTGGTGCTGGACAACAACCGACGCCAGGTGCTTTGTCTCAGCCTTGCCATGCGGCATGTTCAGCATCGACACGATGAGTATCGGCGGCTGCTCGATCGGTTCGAGCGCGATATGTCTCTGGACCGGGCGCTGGAAGCGCTGCCTGAAGATGAAACGCTGGCTGAGCGATTTTCTCAAGGGGGTGAGCTGACCCGGCCGGAGCTCGCAGTGCTGCTTGCGAATGCAAAGATGCAGATCAAGCAGGAACTCGCAGGTTCCCCTCTTCTGAAGGATCCGCACGTGAGCTTCCTTCTGCACAGCGCCTTTCCGCAACAGATCGTCGAACGATTCCCTCAGGCCTTGTCGAACCATCGTCTGGCTGGGGAAATTCTGGCTACCCAGATCGCCAATGACCTTGTGCACCATGTGGGTATCAGCTTTGTCATGCAGATGGGTGAACTGGTCGGTGGCTCAGTGGAGGAAATTGTCTGGGCTTATCTCGTTGCTGCCGAAACTCTGGATCTGCGCCACCAGTGGCGGACGATCGAGGCGCTCGCTATCGATGAGGATACCCGTCTCGAGATGCTTCTGGAGCTCATGCGCCTCATACGCCGATCGGCGCGCTGGTTTCTGAGGCATCGGCGTGCTGCCGGTGCGATTGATGATGTGGTGCAGGAGTTTGCCGGCTGTGTGCAGGAGCTGGCAGAGGAGCGCGGAGCACACATGGGCGAGGACAGCGGTCGGCGCTGGCGGGAGCAGTGCGAAGCCTGGCAGCGCCTCGGCGTGCCGGCGGCAATTGCCGAACGTACCGCTAATGCCGGAGAGTTTGGTTCCGCGCTGCCGATCATTCATGCGGCCCACCAGAATGATCATGATGTGAAGGTCATGGCGGCCCGCTTCAGCGAGATCGGCGAGACCATGAGCTTCGGCTGGTTGACCAGCATGCTCAGCAGCCTGCCGACTGCCAGTCACTGGCAGGCCATGGAGCGGGACTCGGTGCTCGATGAGGTGACGCTTCACCAGGGGCTGCTCGCGGCCGGGACACTGGTCGATGGGGGCTCGCTCGAAAGCTGGATGGCAGAGCATGGGGGCTTTGTCGAGACCTGGCAGCGCGTTCTGGATGAGGTGATGCGCACGGGTGGCGGCGACTTTTCCATGTACACCAT
>JAUIKX010000355.1 GCA_030430515.1 Gammaproteobacteria bacterium
GGTGAGCAGGTTGTTGAAGTCGTGGGCGATGCCGCCGGCCAGAGTTCCGACTACTTCCAGACGCTGAGAGAACTGCAGCTGGGTCTGCAGCCTGTAGGCTTCGGTCGTATCTATGGCCACCACGAGGCAGGCGTTTTGCCCTTCGAACGGAGTGCGTGTCACTTCCAACCGTTGACCGTCGGGCATGACGATCTCCGATTTGCTGCTGTTCAGAAGCTCATCCTGTGGATCCAGCGAGCGGACGAATTTTTCGTCCAGAAGCTCGTCGACTGTCGTGTCGTAGAGTTTGGCCGCCGCGTGGTTGGCAAATATCAATGTGCCGTCGTTACCCTGTGCAAAGATTGCGTATGGCACGAGGTCGATGATGTTTCGAATCAGCTGCCGGGCGCGGCGTTCGCCCTGCTCGGCGATTCTGCGACGTTCCAGCTCATGCTCGGCGGTCTGCCGCTCGACCGTCAATTTTGTCAGCCGCTGATTCAAAGCGACTGTGAGCTTCTGAACTTCTCCCGGAGTTTCCGGCGTGGCGGTCAACGCAGGCAACTGGTCTGAAGTATTCTCCAGCTGCCGCATGAGCCCGTCGATGCTTCTGGAGACATTCCGGGCGAGGCAGCGGCCCACCAGTATGCTGGCGGCCAGCACGGCGAGAAGGATGATGAGTACTGGAAGCGCGTCTTCGAACACCTGCTGCCTGAGCACGCTGTAAGGCACGTAGCTGACCAGATGAGCGATGGTTTTGCCGTCGAAACGAACCGGGTGGCGGGCGTGCAGGTGTGTTTCTCCCAGCGTGCCGTCTGCTTTTTCGGGGCAGGTGCTGTGCCCGAAATTTTCGATGAGTTTTCCTGCGGTATCGAATACACAGGTGCTGTTCTTCAGCAGGTCTGAAGGTAGCTGATGCAGGTGCTGATTCAGGTCGGTCAGTTCGCCGCTGGCCAGCGGTTTTGCGATGAGCGCGGCAACGAACTGGGTGGCGTGACGATTCGTTTCGCCGACGGTGTTCTTTTTCGTCTGCCACATTGCAGTGACCACTACGAACACGGTGCAGATCATTGCGCCGATCAGAATCAGTATGAGTCTGCGGGTAAGGCCCTGTCGCAGCGAGTGGGTCTTTGGGTGTGCCTCGATCTTGGCCGATCCCGTTTTACATTTTTCGTGGCGCTATTCTTTACTGCTTGTTCTGTGTTGTGCAATTTGTTTTTGACGTGAAGCGCGCATGCTTAAAGACAAGAAAATAGTCATATTGGCGTGAGTGAGACGCTGTGGCCGCACCTCCCGTCAAAAAAACTCTCGCCTGTTTTCCTCCATATTTCGTATCATTACGGCTTGAGGGAAACGAGTCGATGCAGACCTCCGCAATGCACGCCGGATCAGGTCAGAAAAGCACGGAAGAAGAGCCCGCTAAGAGCACAGCGGTATATTCCACCAGGCAGGTTGCTGAGCTGATCGGGCTCAAACGGCACCAGGTGCGCCACTATGTGCGGCGGGAGCTGCTGCGTCCGCAGCGTGGGGAGAACGGCGAGTTCAGATTCTCGTTCCAGGATGTTGTGCTGCTGCGCGCCGCTAAGGGGCTTCTCGACGCAGATGTTACGCCGCGTCGAGCCTATAAAGTGCTGGTGAGGCTCCAGGCACAGATGGCAGACGTCCGCGCGCTCTCCTCTTTGCGCATCACCTCGGAGAGTGGCTCGGTAATGGTCTCCGACGGCAACCGAAGATGGGACGCTGAAAGTGGCCAGACGCAGTTTGCTTTCGATGCCCCGGAGAAGCGGAAAGTCTCAGTCGCGACGATCGTTGGCAGCCACCTGGCAGTCGGTAAAGAAGTCGGCGAGATGAGTAGCGATGAGTGGTACAACCTGGGGTTGGACCTCGAGGAGGTCGATCTGGACAAAGCGCCGGATGCCTACCGGAAGGCGCTCGAACTCGATCCGAACAATGCCGATGCTCATGTGAACATGGGGCGCCTGTACCAGCTCAAGGGGAACCTCCGACACGCCCGGCGACACTACCAGCTCGCGCTCAGGGCGATTCCCAACCATCAGCTGGCCAACTACAACATGGGCACCATCTACGACGAGCTGGATGAGCTCGAAAAAGCCGCTGAGTACTACGAACGTGCCCCGGCAGTGCCGGATGCGCACTACAATCTTGCCAGGATCTGTGAGCTGAGAGGCGACGAAGTCTCATCGCTCCGCCATATGCGTCACTATCGCGATCTGGTGGAGAGAAGCGAGTCCTGAAGGGCAGTAGGCGTATCGCACCTGGTTGAGCGCATTGCTTTGAACAGGCCCTACTCGAGTTCCGGAGCGACCTTCTTGTCTTCTATGCGGGTCTGTGTGTGTTGCGGACCGACGAGTTTTGCCAGCTCCCCGGAGCTCACCATCAGCTCGTAGTAGTTCTTGAACATCTCAGAGCTGACTCGATACCAGGTGGCCTGAGAGTTGAAAAGCCTTTCCTCGGCCTCGATGAGCTCGATGATGCTGATCTCACCCATCTCCAGGTTCTGTCGGTTCAACCGGCGAAGTTCCTGGTTTGAGGCGATCTCGTCCTCCGTCGCGTCGAGGGTGAGCTGGTTGGTCGTGATCTGGTTGTAGGCCTGCTTCACCACCCGATCCACTTCTTTGTACAGCCGCTCATCTTCGAACTCCAGCTCCGAGAGCTGAGCCCGGGTTCGATTGAGCC
>JAUIKX010000049.1 GCA_030430515.1 Gammaproteobacteria bacterium
ACACGTCGCTGCCGGCAACGCTCGGCGTGATGCTGTGGGCGATGGCGCCCGTCTCGTCGACGATGCGGACATCGCCGTCTGTGTCGACGATGGCGAAATGGTTCTCGTACTCCGCAGCCGACGCACTTTCGATGAAGGCGACCCCGCGTATGCCCACGAGACCGCTGGCAGGCACCGCAATGGAAGATTCCACGGTGCAGTCGGCGCCAAGCACCGCAAGGGTCGGCTCGGTATCGTCCACAAGCGCCACCAGCTTCTCCTGATGGGCGCCGTTGATGGCGTAAGTGAGCCCTTCAATCGGGTCGTTGATATCAGTGGTGCAGCTGCCGAGCTGGATTCCGGTGGCTGAATACGCATCGAGTCCATCGCCGTTGACGAGCACGTAGCCCCCTTCCACCGGAAAGGTGACACCCATGAGTTCGATATTGGGCGGCACGGTGGCCGCCCCCGTCACGGTGCTCGAAGCGATAGTGGGGAACTCGCCGAGCTTGGTGTTCGCACGGTAGTTAGCATCACAGGTTACGAAGGCATTCACGGAGCAGGTGCCGCCGCATTCGCATTTTGTTTCAACCTCGAGGTAAGCAAGCTCAGCAGCCCCAGGGTCAGTTTCCAGCTTGACCACTTTGGAGCCCTGCACTCCAGGCACCTGAAACAGCACGCCGTAGTTCGGATAGCTGCCCCGGTGCCAGGCCTGCACCAGATCGGTGAGATCGACGTCCACCCACACCGTATCCCCTACGGGGAAGCTGGCCTCCACGGTATCGGAGAAATCGCCACCCACCACATTCCAGTTCGAACCGCTGCTGCGCTCGTTCCAGGTGACCTCAGCGCTCACCCATGATTTGGTTACACGATGCACCGTCAAGGTCTCGTTGCCGTCGCCCTGGTCTTTCGGGAAGAGCCGCAGCGTCGCTTTTTCAACGACCGCGTTCGGCGGCAGGCTCGACAGATCGAAACGCATCAGCCCCCGGTTGCGCTCGGGATCAAGCAGACCGATGTGCAGGTCCTTGTGCGAGTCATGGTTTTTGTCGGGGTTCTTTTCCTCGATGTAGCTTTCTTCCACCGGGTAGAACACGTTCGTTTCCACCCCATCGTAAGACGGGTGACGGGAGAGCAGCACCGATCTCGACAGACCGCTCGGCAGGCTGGCGGACAGCGTCAAATCCACCGGCGAACCCATTGCCGTGCCGAAGCTGCCCGAGTAATCGCCTGAAGCGCCGGTCATTGAGAACGCTGCGTAATCCATGCAGCCCTTGCTCTGCAGCTCCCACTCAGCGTGGGTTCTGGCGGTGTTGAGCAGGTTGGTGAGCTCCGCCCGCTCCTGCATGAGCCGCGTCTCCGCGGAGAAGTAGCCGCTCTGCTGGGTGAGCACCACCATCGCCGCGGCGGTAAGCACCAGACCGATCATGACCGCAAGTACGGCAAAACCTTTCACGACCCGCCTCCCACACGCACCTGCGTCTGCAGGACGTGCGCCACACCCTCGGCATCGGTCACCTCGAGCAAAATGTCCAGAATTTCGTAGTTGGTGGTGCTGATGCGCTGCACCATGAACTGCGAGACGTCGCCGAGAATGACATTCTCCACCCAGTCTTCACCGTCCACACCCGCATCGCCGCGCACGTCCCAGGGTTGCGGTACGCGTTCGATGAGATCGGTGCCGTTGAGGCGGTACACCACGGCGTCGAACCAGTCCTCACCGCTGCTGCCATCCTCATCGTCGTCGCCGTCATCTCCCTCATCGATGTTGCCGTCGCCGTCGTCATCGATTCCGGCGATGCCGGGTGCGTTATCATTGTTGTAGTCCCCGCCCGGATCTTCGTCGATCCGACCGTCGCCGTCGTCATCCACGCCGTTGACCGGATCGTCGTTGTTGTTGAAGTCCTCATCGTCGTTCGGATTGCCAAGACCGAGCAGATTCTCGTCGGTCGTGCCGTCATCATCGTCGTCGATGCCTTCGATGCCTGCTGCCTCATCGTTGGTGAGATCGCCTGGTGGGTCTTCGTCGATGCGTCCGTCTTTGTCGTTGTCGGCATCGGCGAAGCCGTCGCCGTCCCGGTCTACCGAAGCCGGTAACGTCACCGCGAAAAGGTCCCGGGGATTGCCGTCCATTGGCAACAGAAACACCCGGCTGCCACTCGCTGTGCGCACCATGCGATCGAAGGCGAACTGCATTTCCCGCAGCACGCGGTTATCGTCGCGTACGGTCTCCCGCATCTCCATGGTTTTGCTGGTGAGCTGATACAGGGCGCTGAAAATCAGTGCAGACAGCGCAATGGACGCCATCATTTCGATCACTGAAAAACCGCGGGCGCGCCTCATCAGCTCCGCCCCACGACGATGTCGAAACGGTTCGATGTGCCTTCCATCTCCAGACGCACCCGCAGCACGCCGCCTTCCACTCCCGTCAGCGGGTCATCATCGCCGTCGGCATTATCGAGGTCGTGGCGCGCCACCCACACCAGTATCCGATTCGGTGTGCCGGGCGGTTCGGATAGCGCATTCGAAGGCACTGTACCGCCGGTTGCCACTGCTTCCGAGTTGAGCTGGCCGTAGGGTTGCGCCAGGAGCATTTCGAAGGCGCCGTACGCTTCGTAGTAAAGCTCGATCTGGTCGCTTGCCTGAGTGCTGTTCTGCATGACGTTGCGCAGCGCCTCGGAAGCCGGCACCAGCGCGCCCGCCAGCACGATGGCGGCAATCAGCACTTCGACATAGGCATAGCCGCGAGCGATCACTGCAGGATCACCCTTCCAGTGTGCGCGTTAATCACGACGCGGACGCTGGAATTGCCATTGCTGACCGCTAGCGTGCCATTGAGCACCCCGAGGTGATTGCCTGGCACGCCGTTGTACGGCATGCCCCAGGCGTCGAAGATCACGTGCGCCGAGTCAACCCCGCCACCGAACTGAAACGGGTCGGGGGCCGGTGATACATCGATGCCGTTTGGCAGCGTGTAAATGACGGGCTGTTTCGTCACAGGGTGGTGAAGCGTGCCGGCGTTGTCCGGCGGCGAGACGCTGATGTCCGCGACGAATGCTTCGAACGTGCGGGTGGTGTCGTCGTAGGTCACCGCATGGGGCTGACCGGTGCGGACTGCTTCGCGGTGAGCGATGTCGTAGATGCTCTGCAGACGTAGCGCCTCGGCAATCAGGGATTCCTGACGCGACTGCGCCGCGGAGGGAACCACGGCGCTGGCGGCGATTGCAAGAAGTGCGACGCCGACCACCACAGAGACCATGGATGTAGGCATCGACCGCTCCTCAGATCAATAAAGCAGGGTCACGAGGCGTAAGGACTAGTAGGTGTCGTAAGCGACGCCTTTGCTGTCGTTCGCATCGATGTTGACGACGAGCTTGCCGGTGTCGGTGGAGAACTTCCAGCCGCCGGCGGCGCTGGCCGTGGCGCCCATCAGCAGATCGGTCGAGTCGGTGGTCGCGATGACGACGGTGTTGCTGTTACCTACGGCGTCAGCGGGAATCGAGTCGTCGCGAATGTACGGACCGACCGGAAATGCGGCGAGCTTGACGGTACAGGTCTGCCCTGCCGCGTTCGAGTAGCGCGTGAGCTGATCGGCGAAGGCTGCCGCCGAGCCCGCTGCTCCTGAACCTGCTGTGCCGCCGGTACATGTTCCGCCGGAACTGGCGCTGGCACCCGGGTAGGCACTGTGCTGCTGGCGGTACAGATCGATGGCGCTGCGCATTGCTGCCAGATCTGTTTTAAGGGCCGACTCCTTCGCCTCGTCGGTAGTGCTCGCGAACTGCGGCACGACGATGGCTGCGAAGATGGCCAGCACCACTGCAACAATCAGCAGTTCGACCAGAGTGAATCCTTGCACGTTACGCTTCATCTATCCCTCCTGGGGAGCGCGGAAAATTTCAAACGTTGGGAGGATTTTACGAAGCTCACGCGAAACGAAGCGTGACGGGCTGCACGTTTTAGAGCGGTATTCCGTCAGCCAACCGCCGAGGAGAGCTTGAAGATCGGCAGCAACAGTGCTGAGACCAGCAGCCCCACCAGAGCCCCCATCACCACCAGCATGATCGGTTCCACCATTTTGGAAAACCGCTGCAACAGCCTTTCCAGCTCCTTCTGGTAGTAGTCGCTCACGCGAATCAGCACCTGCGGCAGAGATCCGGACTCTTCAGCGGTCACCACCATCTGCTTGGCAAGGTCGGGCAGCCAGTCGGCATGAGAGATGCCCTCACTGAGACGACCGCCGTTCTCGATGGTATTGGAGAGATCCGTGAAGAATCGACGGATGTAGAAGTTGTCGATGATCTGCTGGCTGGTGCGCACGCCGTCCACCAGAGATACGCCGTTGCGCAGAGACAGACCCAGCACGCGGAACGAAATCACCAGATATACCCGACGCCAGATTCGGCCGATGAACGGCGTCACCAGCTTGAAGCGCGACAGCCAAGTGCGCCCGCCTTCGGTTCTCAGCCACCATATGAGCGCGAGCATCGCGCCGCCGAGCGCCACCAGCAACTCCACCCAATGCAGAATGATGAAATCTGACGTGGCCATCAGCATGCGCGTGGTGACCGGCAGGTCATCGCCAATGTCCGCGAACATGTCGGCGAACTTGGGAAAGACCACCAGCAGGATGAACACCAGTGCGAAGATGGAGAAACCCACCAGAAAAACCGGATAGCTGAATGCCGAGATGAGCGAGGCGCGAAGCTCCGCGTTCTGATCGTCCATGGACTGCAGCTGCTCGAGCACTTCATGAAGAAAGCCACCCTGCTCGCTTGCGCCCACCAGATTAACGTAGGTGGCAGAGAATACTTCCGGATGTTTTGCCAGCTGTTCAGACAGCGAAGACCCGCCCACCACGCCATCTGCAATGTCGTCGAGGACCTTCGCCATGGGCGAGTCGCTCATCTGCGAGCGGATGGAGAGCAACGCCGGATGCAGCGAGGTGCCGGTCTCGAGGAGCAGCGCTAGCTGCTCGGTGAAGAACATACGGTCCTTCGCCGTTACCTTTCTTGAGCCAAGCGAAAAAGCCGGTTTCGCGGCGGCTGCCGATTTATCCTTGCCGGTGGTCTGAGCCGTCTGCGGAAGGTCGAATTCGAGTGCCATGGTCCCTGCCTCAACCGATGTTGATGACGCGCTTGATCTCTTCCACCGTGGTCTCCTGATTGACCACGCGGCGGAGCCCATCCTGATGCAGCGTGCGCACATCGTTGCTCTGCATGTACTCCATGAGCTCATCGCGGCTGGGTTCGGTAACGATCAGCCGCTGCAGATCTTCTTTGGCCTCTATCACCTCATGAATCGCTGCGCGACCCTTGTAGCCGGAGTCGTAGCATTCACCGCAACCGCGCCCTTTGGCGAGTTTCAAGGGCTTGGAGGTATCCGCAAAGAGTTCAAATTCGTTGGCTTCCACCAGCTCGCCCGGGGCGATGAAAGTGGATTTGCACGACGGGCAGATGGTGCGCACCAGACGCTGAGCCATGACCCCCACCAGCGCGGAAGACAGCAGGTAAGGCTCGATGCCCATGTCGATGAGACGGGTGATGGCACCCACGCTGTCGTTGGTGTGCAGGGTCGAAAGAACGAGGTGGCCGGTGAGCGACGCCTGCACGGCAATGTTGGCTGTTTCATGCTCGCGGATCTCCCCGACCATGATGATGTCCGGGTCCTGCCGGAGGGCGTGCTTCAGAATGGAGGCGAACGTCAGACCCACCGCCGGGCGCACTTCGTTCTGATTGATGATCTCCATCTGATATTCCACCGGGTCTTCGATGGTGACGATGTTGCGTTCGAGGCTGTTGAGGTGGTTGAGCGCCGCGTAGAGGCTCGTCGTCTTACCGGAGCCCGTAGGACCGGTGACAAGAATCAGCCCGTAGCCTCGGCCGAGCAGCCCCATGTATTTTTCGCGGTTGTAGTCCGCCAGGCCAAGCTGGTCCACCTGCAGCAGCGCCTGGTTCTTGTCGAGAATCCTGAGTACCACCTTCTCGCCGTACAGCGCCGGCATGGAGCTGAAACGCAGATCCACAGCACGACCAGCGGTCACTACCTGCATGCGGCCGTCCTGTGGCAGCCGCCGCTCGGCGATGTCGAGGTTGGCCATGACCTTGAGGCGCGACACCAGCGCCGGCATGAGCTCCGCGCGCAGCACCATGACCTCGTAGAGAATTCCGTCGATGCGAAAGCGCACCCGACCCTTGTCGCGGAACGACTCGATGTGCACGTCGCTGGCGCCTTCGCGGATGGCCCGCTGGATGAGCGAGTTGGTGAGGTTGACCACCGGGCTGCCGGAAGCAATTTCGTCGATGACCGACAGGTTTTCTTCCGGGCCTTCGACCAGCTCCAGATCTTCGGTTTCGGTATCGAGCAGCTCCAGCCCCAACTCGGTGGTGGCGTTGGACTGGTTGGCGTACTCCAGCACCTTCTCTTTCGGCGCGAACACCGCCCGCACCTTGCAGCCGGTGAGATCCTGGATCTCCTTGAGCACCGGCACGTTCTGCGCGTTGGGTGTGGCGATGGTGATCTCTCCACGCACGCGGAACAGCGGGAACGCCACAAGACGCTTGGCCGCGCGGCTGTCGAGCACTTCGCTGACTGCGGGGTCGAAAAGACCCGCCTTGAGGCTCACCTGTGGAATGGAGAGCTGACCGGAAAGCGCCGACAGGACATCCTGATCGGTGACCCAACGCTTGGCGATGAAGATCTCGCCGAGCTTCTTGCCGTGCTGCTTCTGAATTTCCAGCGCTTCTTCGATCTGCGCCTCGGACACGAGTCCCCGCGCCAACAGAATGTCGCCGAGGCGCTGACGCTGCTGCGGCGCCTGGCTGGGGCCGGTGGAATCCACATCGAGGAGCGCAATGACGTCGGCGACACCGGTGATGCGGAACACTTCGGCGCACACCCGGTTGATTTTCGCCACCTGCAGCCAGCCGCCCCGGGCGCGCAGCGCATCGTTGATATCCAGAAGAAATTCGAGGAGTGCCGAGTTGACCGATCGGGTCGCCGTCAGCTCGAGAATGATGCGCAGCTCACGATCGCTGACGCACCGTCCGACCTCCTGTTTGACCGCCTCGAAGTGTTTGTCTTCGAGCATGGGAAAAGTGGGACGCAGAGCCGTGGCATGCGCGCTCGAATTTCTGAGCACAACGAATTCGGAGCGGGTCTGATCGCTTGATTGCAGCTCAGCCATGAGCGCGGTGCTCCCGGCTGGTATACCGCTTGAGGTATCCATCCATCGGCTCCGGCTTACCCAGTCCAAACCCCTGACCGTAGTCGATGCCGAGCAACTTCAACTGCTCAGCGATGTCGTCGTTCTCCACGTACT
Organism: Gammaproteobacteria bacterium; assembly: GCA_030430515.1. Lineage (GTDB taxonomy): Bacteria > Pseudomonadota > Gammaproteobacteria > Pseudomonadales > Azotimanducaceae > SYFY01. The sequence goes on from JAUIKX010000049.1 coordinate 7,298, forward strand.
CGGCCACCGTTTCCAGCCCCATGGCATGGCCGACGTTGTGGATGGACGCGATCATGGTACGGGCGATGTCATCGGTCAGCATGTCTTTGACGAACGAGCCATCGATTTTCACGTAGTCCAGCGGCAGCACGCGCAGATACGTAAAAGAACTGAGCCCCGCTCCGAAGTCGTCCAGCGCAAACTGACAGCCGAGCTTGCGAGTGTTTTCGATATGGTACTGGGCGCCGCCGAGGTCCGAAATCGCTGCGGTCTCCGTGACCTCGAAGCAGATATTGCGGGCTGGCACACCGGCCTGGTTGAGCAGCGGCTGCAGGTCTTCGAGCACGCTGTCGGTGCCGAAGCTCTGTCCGGAGAGATTCACGGAGCAGACGGTATCCGGGAAGCGTTCGAGAATGCCCGTGGCGCCGAGCATGGCGATGGCGTTGCGGACCACGTAGCGGTCGATGGCCGGCATGAGCGAGTGCTTTTCGGCCACGGGGATGAAATCTACAGGCGATACCATCTCGCCATCTTCGGTGAAGAGTCTCAGCAGCACTTCGAAATGCGGATCTGCATCGGGATCGTGCAGCGGCACGATGGGCTGGGCGTAGAGGCGGAACATGTTCTGGCTCTCGAGTGCCTGGTGCACGAGCGTGAGATACTTCACCTCTTCTCGCTTGGCCTCCACTTGCTCGTAGGCTGCTTCATACATCTGCGTAACGTTGCCGCCGCGTTCCTTGGCGATGCCACACGCGACGCTGGCCTTGGTCATCGCTTCGGCGGCAGACGTACCCTGGCTGATGGAGACGGCGCCGATGCTGATGCGCAGGCTCTGCCGGGTGCGGCCGGTGAGGAACGGCTGCTCGGCAACGACTTTGTGAAGCTCTTCGGCCTTGGCGAGCGCTACCTTCGAGCCGCAGTTCAAGAGCAGGAGCGATAGCTCGTCGCCGCCGACGCGGGCACAGATGTCCGCCTTACGGCCGGACTGCGCAACAAGTTTGGCCACCAGGCTGATAGCGGCATCACCGGTACGGATACCGAACTGCTCGTTGAGGTTGCTCAGACCGTCGATGTTGATATGCAGCAGGCTGTGACGCTCGCGGCTGTTCTTGAGGCCCGCTACCGCCCGCTCCAGAGAACGCTCGAACTTCATGCGGCGAGGCAGGCCGGTGAGCGGGTCGTAGCTCACCTGAATGACCTTGCTGATTCTGCGGGACAGCGCGATCAGAAGATTCTTGTCGCTGTTGGCGATGCGTTGGCCTTCCGCGCGGCGGATCAGCGCCAGGCCGCCGATGATCTCTTCGCGGTCGTCGCTGACCGGCACCACCAGAAGCCGAATCCGACCCGATTCGGCGAACGAAAATTCCTGCAGCTCTTCGGCATTGTTGATCACCAGCGGCTGCCTCGTGCGCTTCAGATAGGCGAGCACTTCCCGCTCGGCCTCCTCGAAGGCTTCCAGATAGTCAGCCTCTTTGAAGTCGTGGGAGGACTCCATGAGCCAGATGTCGCGGCTCGGCACGGACAGTACAGAGGAGTCGGACTCCATGTAGTCGACCACGTTGGCGACGATACCGCGCAGCGCCTCCTCCTCGTCGTCTTCATCATCCGGCTGCTCGTTGGTGTTGTAGATGAGGTTGAGTTCCTCGTGGCGACGGTTGAGCTCGTCGGCCATGCCCGCCAGCTCGACGCTGAGCGTCACCTCCGACTGCAGGCTCTCCACAAGAAGGTGAATGCGGGCGAACACCTCTTCGAGATCCGAGCCGTGCGGCCCGTAGAGCACAAAGGCACCGAGACAGTGCTTCAGATGATCGACCATGGGCAGAATCTGCACCCAGAGATCGGCAACCACCGCTTCCTGCGGCGCAGAGTCTTGCAGATCGAGGCCCTGCGCCTGCAGGTCGGCAAGCACCACCGCCGCCGTGGTTTCCTCGGTGCTGTCGAGCAGCTCGCCATCGGCGCACAGCGCAACGTGCCAGCCCTCTGGGCTTGCCTGCTGCACCACCAGTAGCTGGCGGCCGGTGTCGATGCCGAGAAACGCCTCACTCATGTCTGCAACCGACGCTCCAGTTCCTGACTCAGACGACGGATGCTCACCGGCTTCTCGAGAAAATGCAGGTCTTCGATTTCGCGGGTCCACTTGCGGTGCACGAGGTTCGTCACACCGGTGATCACGTAAACAGGAAATGACCGCTCCGGCATCTCCCGCTTGAGGGTCTCGCACAGCTCCTGACCGTCCATTACCGGCATTTCGATGTCGGTCACCAGCACGTCCGGCGGGTTGGCCAGCGTCGCTTCCAGCGCATCTTTACCGTTGTAGAAAACCTCGACGTCGAATCCCTGCTTCTTCAGGGCCAGCGACATTACGCGCGCTGTGGGTGCTTCGTCGTCTGCCAGTATCAGCCGCATCTCAGATCGCCTGCTGCGCAATGCCCGTGCGCTTCCAGAGTTCGATGGTGAATTTCGACCCCTCACCCAACGTGCTTTCCAGGGTCAGGGTGCCGTGGTGCAGCTTGACGATTTCCTGGGCGATGGAGAGGCCAAGGCCATGTCCTGACTTGGCCTTCGCCTCGTCGTTGGAGCTGCGGTAAAACTTGTCGAAGATGCGCGCCTGGTCTTCGGGAGAAATACCGAAACCGCGGTCGCTGACACTGAGCAGGATGGCGTCTTCGTTCTCATCGATGTCCACGGTGACCTGCGTGTCCTCTTCGGAATACTTGAGCGCGTTGGTGAGCAGGTTGGAGATGGCAATGCGCAAGAGCTCCTTGTCCACCAGAATCGGCGTGATCTTGTCATCTGTATTAAAGATGATGCGCGAGCGGTCTGCGCCGTGATCCACCATTTCTATGCAGTCGCGCACAATATCGCCGAGGTAGACACGCTGGCTGTCGAGCTCAAACGTGCCCATCTCGATCTGCGTGATGCTCAGAAGGTTGTGCACCAGGCGGGTAAGCCGCTCCACCTCACGGGTTATGACGTTGTGGGTCTCGATGAGAAATTCCGGGTCGTCGCCGTTGGACTCCAGCATCTGCGCGTAGAGGCCGATGGTGTTGAGCGGCGCCTTGATTTCGTGGGACAGGCTGCCGACGAAATCCACCCGGCTCTGCTTCGCGGCCACCTCTTCGCTGACATCGCGCATGAGGATGAGCAGGCCGGAGTTGCTGGTGGCAGCCTTCTTGAAAAACAGCGGATGCGCGCTGACACCCAGCGTGCGCGCGCCCTGGTTCGGATACGGCATCTTCACGATGTGACCGGGCATCTGCTGTGCGGAGCGACGCAGCTCATGCACGAAGTCGGTGAACGGCTCGTAGGTGCACCAGCTATCCACGAGCTCGGAGAGCATGGCTTTGCGCTCGACGCGGAAGAGTGCCTCCACGTGCTGATTGACGAACACCGCCTTCAGGTCTTCGTCGAGAATGAGTATGCCGTCGGGTACCGCCTGCAGGATCGCCTCGTAGCGGTCGGCTCTGTAGCTCAGGAATTTCTCGGCAGTAACGAGCTTGCGCTTGCTTTTCTCCACCAGCGCCAGGCGGCCGTCGATGTGTTCGACGAACTCGTTGAAGTGCTCAACGAAACGAGCGTGCTCACCGCTGGGCACGACCCTCAGCTCTTCGAAGGACGCGTCGTCCTCGTCGAGATCTGCGATGCGACGCTCGATGTCCTTCAACGGCACTGCTGCGCTTCTTTTCACGAACGCAAACACGAGCACCAGAAGGACCACGGGCGCGCCCACGAAGAGCCCGGAGACCCAACCTGAGGACGCGGCCGTCAAAGCAGGCTGCCAGTAGGCGAACCGCACCACTCTGGGCGAGCCTTCAATGGACCGAGCGTAGAAAAACTCCGTGACCCATCGATCGCCCAAAGGCACCTTTCGGGTTTGCGGTGGCGCGCCATCAGCAGGCAGCGGCAACGCCGGCAGGCGGCTGGTCACGCTTTGGCTTACGAGGTCGGTAACCGCCCATCCGGCGGCGTCTTCCACCACGCCGTAGGCAAAATTTGGATCGGCAAGCTGCTCGGCAAAGAGCGCTTTGATCCCATCAGCGTCGGCGATGTCCGTGCTCGAACTCATGACGCGCGCGAGCGCCATGCCCTTGCTGTGCAGGGCCTGGGCTGCCGTCTGATGGCTGAAGTAGATGTAGAGCACACAGACCAGGGCCATCACCGCAGTGGCTGCGATGAAGGGAAGTCCTTTCTGTACGCCAGCTCGACTGAACATGTCCTGAGCGCTATCCCTTTCCCCCCTCTCATCCCGAGAGGGTCAGCATTGTTGTCCGTTCCCGCCTGCAGAAGGCTGGTGCGAACCCCGATTCTCCCTGAGTCGTGTGCCGAGAACCGTGATGCAGTACCGATTTGGAAAGGCGCCAGCGGCGTCGCCTTTGGCAGACTCAGAGCGGGCTCGTCATGTAGAATGACAGCTCACGCAGCACAGGCCCGACATGCAAGACGAAGAGATTCAGCGGATCATCGATGAGACCCGCATCGACACCACTCTGGCGACCATGAAAGACGCCCTCTACCGAATTGAGGAGCTGACGCAGGGCAACGTCTCGCTGTATGAGATTCTGAGCTTTCTCACAGAGGACCTGGTGCGGGAAGGGGCATGCGCGGCGTGCCTGAAAGAAGCCGTGGAACGCGCTTTTACCGAGGCGGGCGCCAACACCGAAGAGCACGTGCAGGACGGCGAAGCCGTCTACCACTAGCCTGTTCCGTCAGGGGGCTTCTTCAGGAAGACAGCACCGCCTCCGCTTCGATCTCCACCCGCCAGTCCGCGTCGATCAGGCGCGAAACCTCCACCATCGTCGCGACCGGGCGAATATCGCCGAACACCTCGCCGTGCACCTGCCCCACTTCGGGCCAGTCGTCGATGCGCGTCAGAAACATTCGCGTACGCACGACGTCATCGAGGCTCGCGCCCAATTCCTCGAGCGCTCGCTCGATGATGCGAAAGCACTGGCGGGTCTGCTCGGCAGCATCATTGATGCCCACTGTACCGCCATCCTCGCCGATGGGCGCCGTGCCGGCGACCAGCACGGAATTGCCGGTGCGCAGCGCCCGACAGAAGCCGAACTGGGCCTCGAACGGGCTGTGAGATTGAACCCGGCGGATGCTCACTGGCTCAGGCTGTACGTTCGGTACACGGGGTTCCAGGTTTCGAACTGCGGCCCGTGGGTCGCAAGCCCTTCTTCCTCGGCCTGCCGACTGACGGAGTCGGCGACGTGCAGAGACACCTCCCGCAGCCTGGACACATCCGGGTAAAGCAGGCCGCGCTCGAGCTCTTCATCGTGCACGCACCTGGCCAGCGCTTTGGCCGCAGCGGTCACCATACGGTCGCTGACTTGTGCGCTCGCGCAGGCCAGCGCGCCGCGCCCGAGGCCGGGGAAGACGAAGACGTTGTTGCCCTGACCGATCTCAACGCGACGGCCCTGAAAATCCACCGCATCGAACGGGCTGCCGGTGGCGATCAGCGCTCGCCCATCGCTCCACCGGAGAATGTCTTCGGGCACGGCTTCAGTGCAGTCGGTGGGGTTGGAGAACGGCATGACGAGCGGCCGCTCAGCCGCGGCGGCCATGGCCCGCACCACGCTTTCGTCGAACGCCCCCTTCTGACCGGAGCTGCCGATGAGCACCGTGGGCTCGAACGCTTCGATGACTGCCGAAAGATCCCCGGCCACTTCCGGCCGGAAGTCGGCCTCCCAGGCGAGTTCCTGCTTATACGGGTCGAGCCGCTCGCGATCCGCGCGCAGGAGGCCGCGGCTGTCCAGCACGGCGATGTGATGACGCGCTTCCGCCTCGGAGAAACCCGCCTCTACGAACGCCTCACGAATCTGCCGTGCGATGCCGAGACCCGCCGCACCCGCGCCGTAGATGATCACACGTTGCTGATCGAGCGGTACCCCGCTGATGCGCATGGCGGACAGCATCCCTGCGAGCGCGACGGCTCCCGTACCTTGAATGTCGTCGTTGAAAGACGGCAGACGCGAGCGGTAGCGCTCCATGAGCGTGAGCGCGTTGTCCTTGCGGAAGTCTTCCCACTGCAGAAGCGCCGCCGGAAACACCTTCGCCACCGCTGTGACGAACTCTTCGATGAACGCATCATAGGCCTCGCCCCGCAGGCGTGGCTGGTTCCAACCCAGATACAGCGGGTCGTCGAGCAGCGCCTGATTGTCGGTGCCCACGTCCAGACTCACCGGCAGGGTGGCATGGGGTGGAATACCCGCGCCCGCCACGTACAGCGCCAGCTTGCCTACGGAAATCGCCATGCCGCCGGCACCCTGGTCGCCGATGCCCAGTATGGCTTCGTTGTCGGTGGCCACCAGGAGCTGCACTTCACGCTCATGCGCTGCGGCGCGCAGTATGTCCTCCATCCGCCCCCTGCAGTCCGGCGTGATCCACACACCACGACCGCGTTGGTACAACCGGCTGAACTGCTGCGTGGCAGCGCCCACAGTCGGGGTGTAGACGATGGGCATCAGTTCCTGCAGATGCTGACAGAGCACGTTGTAGAACAGCGTTTCGTTGCGATCGTGCAGGCCGGCAAGCACGCCGTACTTTCCAAGCGGGGTCTGCGCATGCTGCACCTGCTCGTAGGCGCGCTCGGTCTGCATTTCCAACGTGCTGACCCGCGGCGGCAGCAATCCGTGCAGCGAAAAAGCATCGCGCTCCGCTTCGGAAAACGCGCTGCCCTTGTTCAACATGGAATCCCGCAGCAGCTCCAGACCGACTTTCCGGGTAGAAAATGACATCAAAAAAATACTCTCACTCTCAAGTCTCAGAGTAGTACGCTTCGCTCCATGCTCCGTCAACCTGAATATTCACCGCGCTACCTGTGGTACGTGGTCACCATACTCACGATCGCCTCCACGCTGAGCTTCATCGACCGGCAGATCCTCAATGTGATGATCGGCCCGGTCAAACGCGACCTGGGCGGTATCAGCGACACACAGGTCTCGCTGATCATGGGGCTGGCGTTCGCACTGTTCTACAACGTCATGTCGCTGCCGGCCGGGCGCATCAGCGACCGCTATAACCGCCGCAACCTCATGTTCGCCGGCGTTGCGGGCTGGAGCGTCATGACCGCGCTGTGCGGCACGGCCAACCACTACTGGCACCTGTTTCTGGCTCGCATGGGCGTCGGGGTCGGTGAAGCCACCCTCGGGCCGGCGGCCAATTCGACGTTGGCCGACCTGTTTCCCGTCGATCGGCTGCCGCTGGCCATC
>JAUIKX010000050.1 GCA_030430515.1 Gammaproteobacteria bacterium
AGCAACGTGGTCGAATCTGAGCTGCGAGCTCGACGAACACAGTGGCTTCCGCGGAACCTCGATGAAAGTCGCCCTCCGCCCAGCGTATGTCTGGTGTGTGAGCGGCCGCCGCGGATTGAGTCTCATCTGCGAGCAATTCGTTGTGACGCCCAGCGAGCGAGCAATGGCGATTGATTACTTTGCGAACTGAGAGAGAGGTTTGAAGCCTGCGCACACTACATTCTCCTTGTTGGGGAATAGAACAGCGTGAGCGCAGATGGATAGTAGTAGGTAGTTCCACCTCGGCAGCGACACAGATAGCACCCCGCCCCAGCAGCGTGTAAATAGTTGTACAGAGGAGGCCGCCCCACCTCCGTTTTTTTTGTCACTTGTTTTCGTCGTTCGTTCATTTGGCTCAAAAAGTGGTCTCCGCCTATTTCAAAACTATTCCCCCCACCCCCCCACACACACACCCCCCAATTATCCACGGAAGCTTGCGATGGCTTCTGCAGCAATTCGTACCCAAGTTCGCAATGCTGTGGAGCTTGGTAACGGCAGCGAGAAGTACGCTGGCCGTAATAACCACGGGCGGTTCATCAGGAACGGTAACCGCCGAATTCGGTTGATGAATGCCGACGGATCGAGCCAGCAGCTCTACAGCCTCGACAAAATCCAGCCGGTCGTGCTCTAACAAAAACGTCAACGCAGTACCGCTGGCCTGGCAGCCGAAGCAGTAATAGAACTGCTTGTCGGGACTTACCGAGAAAGAGGGCGTCTTCTCATCGTGAAAGGGACATCGGGCCTGATAGTCCTTGCCGGCCTTTTTGAGCGGCACCCGCTCATCGATGACATCGACGATATCGACTCTAGCGAGCAGATCGTTAATGAAGGACTGTGGAATGCGGCCGGCCATCAGCCGGCCAGACTACCTCAACTGGAACGCCCGTACACGTCTTCGAAACGAACGATGTCATCTTCACCGAGATAAGAGCCGACCTGCACTTCAATCAGCTCCAGCATCAGCTTGCCGGGATTGGAAAGGCGATGGTTGGAGCCCAGCGGAATGTAGATGCCTTCGTTTTCGGACAGCAGGTGCACATCCTCACCACAGACAACTTCAGCGGTACCGCGCACAACGATCCAATGCTCTGAGCGATGATGGTGCATCTGCAGAGAAAGGCTGGCACCCGGTTTCACCTTGATGCGCTTGACCTGGTAGCGCTCACCATCATCAACGGTCTCGTAGCTGCCCCAGGGCCTGAAAACCTCGCTGTGGCTGACATACTCCTCCCGGCCATCGGACTTGAGCTGACCCACCACGGCTTTGACATCCTGCACCCGGTCTTTTGCTGCGACCAGCACCGCATCTGCCGTTTCCACCACGACTACGTCGTTGACGCCGATGGTGGACACCAGGCGGTTCTGCGCAAGCACATAAGAGTCTCGGGTATCCACGGCAACCACGTCACCGTCCAGATGGTTACCGCTTTCGTCGCGTGACGACTCATCCCAGATCGCCGACCAGGAACCCACGTCATTCCAGGCAAACTGCACGGCGACGACCGACGCTTTGTCCGTCTCCTCCATCACCGCGTAGTCTATGGACTCGCTGGGTGCCGTGCGGAATGCTTCGCCAGGACGGAAGAAATCGAGATCGTTCGATCCATCGGTGTAAGCCTGAGACACAGCGCTGGCAATTTCCGGCCGCAGACGTTCAAGTTCCCTGAGATAGCTCGCCGCACCCAACGCGTACATACCGCTGTTCCAGAGGTAGTTTCCGGAATCCAGATACTGCTGCGCGCGCGCAGCGTCCGGCTTCTCCACGAACGAGGTAACCGGCACAGCACCGTCGCCTTCTCCGTCGACCTGAATGTAGCCATAGCCCGTTTCCGGACGGGTCGGACGCACACCGAAGGTCACCAGCCGGCCCTGCTCAGCCGCGCTCACCGCTTTGGCAGCGGCCTCGGCGAAAGCATTCACGTCAGGCACCAGATGATCAGAGGGTAGGAACAGCAGGACGGCGTTTTCATCTTCCTCGAGCGCTCGGTGCGCGGCAAGCGCTATGGCTGGCGCGGTGTTGCGGCCTTCGGGCTCGAGCATGAGCGACAGCCAATCTACACCTATGGCCCGGCACTGCTCTGCGACGAGAAAGCGGTGATTGTCATTGCAGACGATAATCGGCGCCGTCGTTGCCGCCGCGCTAGCACGCAACAACGTATCCTGAAGGAGGGAATTTTCACCAAAAAGTGCATGGAATTGCTTCGGGAACAGTTCACGCGAGAGCGGCCAGAGGCGCGTTCCCGCTCCGCCCGCCAGAATGAGCGGCACTACGGTGGGCATGCTTGCATCCTTTCAAGAATCTGTGTGTTGGTGGGATTCTAGCAGGATGCCACGCCTAAACTGAGATGGACCCCTCAGCGTGCCTAGGTAAAGAGCCTTCAGCGCGCCGAGGTAGAGAGCCTTCAGCCGAGCCTTGCTTTGACCAGCGCGCTGACCTGTCCCATATCCGCCCGGCCCTGCACTTGAGGCTTGAGCTGGCCCATGACCTTGCCCATGTCCTTCATGCTCTCAGCGCCGGCTGCCTGTATAGCGGCATCGACCAGCCCAGCCAGCTCGTCTTGAGACAGCGCCTGCGGCAGAAATTCCTGAATCAGATCGAGCTCGAACTGCTCTTTGTCGGCCAGGTCGTCCCGACCGGCGTCGCGGTACTGAGTGAGAGAATCATTGCGCTGTTTGCGCATGCGATCGAGCACCACGAGCACATCGGCGTCGTCGAGCTCTTTGCGTTCATCCACCTCGACCCGCTTGATTTCCGCACCAACCAGGCGCAAGGCAGCCACCCGCTCTTTCTCACGGGCTTTCATGGCCGCCTTGGTGGCGTCAGATATGCGCGTCTTCAGATCCAACGGGCGTTGGCCTAGTAGAGTTTTTCGAAACGCCGGGCTTCGCGCTGCAGCTTCTTCTGATGCCGCTTGACCGCTGCAGCGGCTTTGCGCTTGCGAACCGCAGTGGGCTTTTCGTAATGTTCGCGGCGGCGCACCTCGCTCAGCACGCCTGCTTTTTCGCAGGAACGCTTGAAGCGTCGCAGGGCAACATCGAACGGTTCGTTTTCTTTGACTTTGACGTGGGGCATAGACCCTTTAGCTCGCTAAAAAAGGCCGCGGATTTTACTGGCATTGTGTCCAGGATGCAAAAGCCTGATGATTGCCGCCATGATCGTTCTCGGCATCGAAACCTCCTGCGATGAGACAGGCCTTGCTCTGTACCACTCAGAAAGAGGCCTTATAGGCCAGGTTCTTTACAGCCAGGTGGCGCTCCACGCATCGTATGGCGGTGTTGTGCCGGAACTCGCTTCCAGAGATCACATTCGCAAAATCATCCCGCTTACCGAGAAACTGCTTACTGAATCAGGGATCGGCAGAGACCAGCTGGATGCCGTGGCTTACACCGCAGGCCCCGGACTGATGGGCGCCCTGCTGGTCGGCGCAACTTTCGGTCGCACCCTGGCATGGGCCCTGGGTGTGCCGGCGCTCGGCGTTCACCACATGGAAGCCCACCTGCTTGCACCCCTGCTGGGCGCATCACCGCCCAGCCTGCCATTCGTAGCCTTGCTGGTATCCGGCGGCCACACGCAGCTCATGCTGGCGCACGACGTGGGCCAGTACGAGATGCTCGGAGAGTCGCGCGATGACGCCGCAGGTGAAGCCTTCGACAAAGCTGCGAAGATGCTCGATCTCGGCTACCCCGGTGGCCCCAGAATTGCGGCCGCGGCACAGTCCGGCACCCCGAAGCGTTTCCGTTTCCCCCGCCCCATGACCGACAGACCAGGGTTGGAATTCAGCTTTTCCGGCCTGAAAACGTTCACGCTGAACACCATCGCAGCGAACCGGCCGCTCTCTGAGCAGGATGTCGCCGACGTCGCCCATGCATTCGAGGAAGCGGTGGTCGACACCCTGTTCATCAAATGCCGACGCGCTCTTCAGCAGACCGGCGTCAGGACCCTGGTGATGGCCGGCGGCGTTGCCGCCAACAGCAAACTGCGCGAGCGCCTTCAGAAAGATCTCGACGCAGCGGTTCACTACGCCGAACCTGCTTTGTGCACCGATAACGGTGCGATGATCGCCTACGCGGGCGCACTGCGCCTCGAAGCCGGACAGCGTGAAGCGCTGCACATCGAAACTCGAGCCCGCTGGCCGATGACCGAGTTACAGGGGCTTGCGTCGTGAACGACCGCGTTTTCATCGAAGGTTTGACGTTCGACGCGATCATCGGTATCCGCCCCCATGAACGCACCACCCCGCAACCGCTGATTCTCGATGTGGAAATGGAGGTGGACACCTCCCAAGCCGCACAGACCAACGATCTCAGCCTCTCAGTGAGTTACAGCGATGTTGCCAGAGCGCTTCAGGCGCTGGTGATCAAGGCCGAGTTCGAACTGCTGGAAACGCTGGCTGAGCACTGCGCGGAGCGCGTTCTGCAGGAGCAGGCCGTGCGCTCAGTGACCATAAGCGCCCGAAAACCGGAAGCGGTCGCTAACGCCAGGAGTGTCGGGGTTACCATTCAGCGTCGGCGCTGACCAGCCGCAATATGCTCCGCGCGAGCGCTCATGAGAGCCTCGCCCAACGCCCGCCCCTTCACCGCGAACTGATCCGCACTGACGGCGTCGTTCACTCTCCTGATGAGCGTCAACAGCGACCGCTGATCCTGAGCGCCTTTTCTGGTGAGGTAGCCGACGAGCGGCGCGAGATGTTCGGCATCGTGAAATCCCTTGCACGCGCCCACCGCCTCCGCCACTTCTTCAGCAGAACGGTCCATCCAGCAGCCGAGCACCTCACCATACCGATGCACCTGCAGAGCAAAATCGCGGTACGCGTTGGGCGCCTTGATATTTTTGCACAGCCGCTTCACTTCCGCCTCTGCCAGCCGCTCGCACCAGAAAGCAAAACGTTCCTGCAGCCACATCTCACCGACATCGAACGGGCCTTTGCCTCGCAGCTCCACAAAAAACGGCACCCAGGCATCCACTTCTTCCAGCACTTCGAAAAACCGCTCCGGCAGCGGAGCTTCGAGGACCTTGCGGAATTCCTGCCAGACACGCTCTCCCGGCAACTCGGACAGCACCCCCTGCGCGCACATGTCCCGCATCATGTTCCGGGTCGAACCTTCCACCCGAAATCCCGTCAGCTGCGCGGCGAATCGCGCCACTCGAAAAATCCGCAGCGGGTCTTCGCGAAAAGCCTCCGTCACCGCTCGGAGCAGCCCATCGGCGAGATCCCGACGGCCGCCGAAGGGATCGATCAGAGCCCCGTCTTCCGCTTGAGCCATGGCGTTGATGGTGAGATCCCGACGCGCCAGATCTTCTTCCAGCGTCACGTCCGGAGAGAATTCCGTAGTAAAGCCGCGATGGCCGGCGGCAACTTTCCGCTCTTTACGGGCCAGCGCGTATTCTTCCTTTGTCTCAGGGTGGAGAAAGACCGGAAAATCAGCGCCAACCTGAACGTACCCCAGGTTCTTCATCGTTTGCGGGGTCGCACCGACGACAACCCAGTCGCGATCGGTGACGGGCTTTCCCAGCAAGCCGTCGCGAACTGCGCCGCCGACGAGATAGGTTTTCAACGTTCCCAACGCGAGCGCAGTTCCGCCCGCTCGTCGGCCGTGTAGAAAGCCCGCACGTAGTCCACCTCGTAGAGCTGATCCAGCATGTCGGCTCCGGGCCGAAAGGCTTCTTTGAACCGTGAGTAGAGCTCGGCGTAGGTCTTGTCGCTGCCGACGTTCATACGCCCCAGAAGGAAATCCGGCGCCTCCAGAAATCGGCGTATATCTGCCTGCCATGCCTCGTCCGGATCTTCAGTTCGCAGAAGCAGCACCTCGAACTGCCCCTGCTCGAAAGAACGTGTTTCGCTGATCCGCTCATCCAGCACGTCGATGCCGAGAGGCTGCTTCAGATGCACGTCGAACCACTGCTCTGGCACATGGTGCGGATACTGCTGAACGAAGGTATCCACGACCCGCTCGATATCCTGGTCAGCATCTGCCGAGATGTCGAACCGATCGAGGTTCTCAAAAAAGGCGGATACGTTGCGGCCCATGGGCTCACGCACGTTGACAATCATCTTCACGCGATCTTCAGGCCGGCAGAGACCGAGGAATTCCACCGAGTCCGTGATATGACCGGGCGGTCGCCGTCCGGGCGTCGCGAGCGCGCGCATCGTCTGCTGCTGCAGGTGATGGGTGTGAAGCACCCGAAAGCGCCGCATGGATTTGAGCGTGCGGTAGACAGAATAGGAGCCGACCTTGCCCATGGAGTGAACCAGAACCCAGTCGACCGGAGAGAGCTCGTCGAACTCGGCCGCTCGGCGTCGCAGAAAGCCGGACGCGATTCTGGCAACGAGCTGGTCGTGATGATGCTTGACCTGCGATGAGCTGTAAGCATGAAAGGTCTCGGAATAGATCGGCGCAGCCGAAGATGGGGCCAGGTAAACATCGCTGCGGAACTCACCTGCTTCGGCAAAGGGACTGTATGACAAACGGGTGCGAACGATCCTGCCGGCCACCCTCTGGCCGAAATCGCAGCGCTCAAGCAAATTCATTCAATACACCCTGTTCTTCAGTCCGTGAATACGGCCCCGCCCTGGATGCGACCCCGTCGCATAGCGGAGAGTATACCGGCAGGATGCCCCGAGCACCCGCAGCCAGGCGCTCTGATTTCAGCTACTGGAGATTCGGGTAGTAGAGCGTATTGGGCTTACTTCCGGTGTCCGTGTCGTAGAAGCGGACCTCGGTCTGGCCGCTGGCGGAAAAGCCGAACATGCCGACTTCTGGTGAGTTGTTGCCGTTGAGGCTGGGCACCACCACCATGCGCTCAGCATCGTAATCCGGAGAGATGAAGAACGTGCCGAGTTGCGTCCCGTCCTGCGATTCCCGGAACTGGAACACCGTGCGCTGCGTGCTGGTCTGCTGGGTGATCAGCGCGATTTCGTCGGTGCCGTTGCCGTTTGTGTCCGGTATGCGCTGAAGCGCATGCCGCGCAAAAATATCGGAGCCGGCCGGGCGGTACCAGGTATTGTTCAGGCTCGCCGCCGTGACCGAGTCGGCGACACGCACACCGATCAACCCATCCGAGTCGCGCTGCACGAGTGTCGCGATATCCGCCTGGTTGTTACTGTTCGTGTCGGCAACGACCAGCACGTTGTGTGCCGTCAGCCCCGAAGGCAGCCAGATGTTGGAAATGGTGGCGCCGGTGGCACTATCACGAATCTGCACGAGCGCTCGAAGGTCAGATTTTCTTACGAGCAGTACGGCCACCTCATCGGAGCCGTTGCCGTTGGTATCCGGAACGATCGCCATGTCGACAGGGTGCGAATTCGGTCGGTAAAACAGGTTTCTCAAGAGCGCCTTGGTAGCCAGGTCGCGGATCTGCACGATGGCATCTTCATCTGAATTGCGCGTCATCAGCACCGCGCCTTCCTGAACCTGATTGTTGTTCACATCGGCAATCGTCGCGCCGGCTATGGCCTCGTGGTTCGGCGAGAAGAAAACCGTCCAGGCCAAACCACCGGTTGACGGGTCGCGCGCTTCCAGGAGCGTGCGGCCGTCGCTGTTGCGCCGCTGCAGCACCGCCACCTCGTCGACACCGTTGTTGTTCCTGTCGTCGATGAGAAACGCATCGAGGGGCCGGTAGCCGTCGAAATAGCTAAACGACCTTTGCCTTGAACCGTTTGCAATGTCGCGGATCTGGGCTCTCGCCTGCCGTGCAGGCAGGCGGGCCCGGAGCGCAACCAGCTCATCGGAGCCGTCGTTGTCGATATCGGGAAGCACGACGGCTCCAGGAATGTTGTAGATCACGTTGACGGCGGAGATATCGTCCGCCTGAGGCACGATCGTGTCGCTGGCAACGGGCTCCATGAGCGCACCGTCGGTCGTCGTGTGGCCGAGCCCGATGGAGTGCCCGATCTCATGGGCCGCTACCCGGGTGAAATCAGCATCGACCTGGGGTGGCCCGTCATAGACGCTCCAACTCTCATTCGAATTGAACAGAATGCTGCTCTGCGCTGCGGCTCCGCTCGCAGACTCGGACCAGGTCACGGCAATACCCACCACATTCTGCGGCCAGCTCTGACCGCAGGCATCGGCGGAAAAATAAGCCGTGTTCGGGTCGTTGAAGTCACAGGACTCCAGCTGTGTACTGCCATCAGTGGTCACCAGAAACGGCACATCGTCGTCCTGCCAGCGGCTGGCGGCCGTCGCAAATGCGGCCTGCCAGTCTTCAGGCCCGACACTGGTCGAGGACAGATCGCCGGTCGATATGTGAAAGACACGGTCTTCCCAGTACCACCCCGACAACTCCGCCGCATGGGCAGCACAGGTCATGCACGAAAATGACAGCAGCGCCAGTTTTCGCAAGCTCATCGCGCCACCTCCCGTCGCTCGTCAGCACGCCGCCCGAGAATAGTACGAACATGCGCTTTGAATTCCACAACGGATACGGCCGCCGTGCGATCGTCGGACAGCCTGAGACCGGACGGCATGTCCTCATCAAAGGCTGCCAGTACACTGCCTGACTGCTCAAAGCCGGTCACAGGGCGGCCATTGGACGTCATCATGCGATCATCCACGATGCGGAAATGCCCCTGATTCCAGCCAAGCACCGGACTGGGGAGCGGCCTCTGGATGCTCTCCATGAAGTAAATACCCCTCTCACCGAGATCAGGTATGCGCAGGCCTGATAGCGACATACGCATCCCATCGGCGGTGCCGCCCATGAATGAGACCTCGAAGCTGCCGATGGGGCCGCCCTTGATCACATCGGCGACCTCGAAACGAACCCGGGTCAGAATGGCCGAGCGATCGGCATTCCACTCACTTCTGGTTTCTACCACCCGGCCTTCAAAGGCGAACTCCGAATCCTCAACGAGCTGCTCAAAAGGCATCTGCACCACTGAGGCTGCGAGCGCCAGGCCTGGCGAGCCGATACTTACGACAAGCATCGTCACTCCCGCGATATACCTCAGTCCTCTTTTCAACTCTGCTGCGATCATCTGTCCGTCCTCATTTGCCGCACTACATATTGATACTTCCGGCTTTTCAATCAAGCCTGCAGGCAGCAAACTGTGGTGCACTTTGCGTCTAGCAGTTTAAGCGAGCATATCGCTGAGATGTGGCCGTTATGTAAACGGTCGTTTCCCGAAAGGTGCAAAGCGACCTTTTTGCCAGCATATTGTCAACATACGGACCTATTATTTATGCTGATGTCCTAGCAGGACCGTTCAAGGCAGCCAATCGGAGGGAGCAATCCAATGGCCATATCCCACAACATCTACACCGCAATCATCACGAGCATTCTCTTGATCTGCTTCAGCCCCACGCGTGTTCACGCCGACGTGGCGGAAGAAGCCCTTGGAGATATCTTAAACGCCGCTTCCGGGTTCGGGCTCTGCCTGACATCCAGAAACGTGGTGCTGGCAGATGTGCACCCATCGCCAGGCGACGAAATCATCACGCTGAGAAAGCGCCTTACTCTGCGCGCAGACGACGACCAGGACGGCAACCGGGTGTTGAGCCATGTCGTTTCCGTCATCGTCAAATCGTCGAGTACGAAACAGACGCTGTACGAATCGGCCCCCCTCGCAGTGAACAGCCGAGACTTCGTGCAGAATCTGAGCGACATCGGCTACAGCTTCTCGACGATCTTCAACCCCTCGATATACGCACGTTTCGCGACGCTGTTTCCGTTCGGCATCGAATGCAGCGGCATCACCGTCGCTACCTACAACGGCGAGCCATACATCGTGCTGCAAGCCGGCACGTCGCTGGCCGAAGGAACACCCGACAACGGCACCGACCACACGCGGATCCGGCTTCGCGTGATCAGGGGCGCCGACGGAAGCACCGCGCGCACCACGAGCGTTTACGCTCAGACCGGTAACTTCATTCTTTCCTCGCTACCCACCATCAGCGATATCGACGATGACGGCAGCCAGGAGCTACTGGTGTGGAGAATGAATGAAGCGACTCGAGACGACCAACTTGTCGTGGTGGTGCACGTTTACGACCTGCTCACGAATGTGAGGGAACAGTTCATTGCCGTCCCTCTCAACGACCGGCTGATCATCGAGTAGACGCCGGCGTCACCTCAAGCTGCTTCGGAGTGCGAGTACGCAACGCAAGTTTCGCCGCACTCCGAGGCCACCTCGATGTGCACTGGAAATCCCCACAGCCGGTGCAGATGCCGCAGAACCGCATCGGTGCTCTCTCCCAGCGGTCGGCGCCGATGCTGCATGTGGCGTAGCGTCAGACTGCGGTCGCCCCGTCGGTCTACACGCACCACCTGCAGGTTCGGCTCCCGGTCACCCAGGTTGTACTGGCTGGCAAGCAGCTCACGAACCCGTCTGTAGCCGGTGGGTTCATGTATGGCCGCGATCTCGATCTCCGACTCAGCGTCATCGTCCACCACGGCAAAGAGGCGCAGGTCACGTATGACTTTTGGGGACAGAAACTGCAGAACGAAGCTCTCGTCCTTGAAATCACGCATCGCGCCGTGCAGCACATCCACCCAGTCGCCACCCGCGATTTCAGGGAACCACTCCCGGTCCTCATCGGTCGGCGCTTCGCACATACGCCGCAGATCCGAAAAGATCGCAAAGCCCAGCGCATACGGATTGATACCCGAATACATCGGCGAATCGAACGACGGCTGTGCGGTGACGGCCGTGTGTGACGCCAGAAACTCCATCATGAAGCCGTCGGTCACTTTACCGCGGTCGTAGAGTTCGTTGAGCAGCGTGTAGTGCCAGAACGTTGCCCAGCCTTCGTTCATCACCTGTGTCTGGCGCTGCGGATAAAAATACTGCGCAATCTTGCGAACGATGCGTATGACTTCACGCTGCCAGGGCTCGAGCAGCGGTGCGTTTTTCTCCAGGAAATAAAGAAGATTCTCCTCCGGCTCCGCAGGGAAGCAGGTTTCCTCCTGAGCCGCCGCCTTGTGGCTGCCAGGCAATGTCCGCCACAGATCATTGACATTTTTCTGCACGTAATCAGCCCGTTCGCGCTGACGCCGCCGCTCTTCCTCAGCAGAGACCGGATAGGGACGTTTGTAGCGATCCACGCCATAGTTCATCAAGGCGTGGCACGAATCGAGCATCTGCTCCACGGCCTCCACGCCATGACGCTCTTCGCACTCAGCAATGTAATGCTTTGCAAAAAGAAGATAGTCGATGATCGACTCGGCATCCGTCCAGGTTCTGAACAGATAGTTATTCTTGAAAAAGGAGTTGTGGCCATAGCAGGCATGCGCAATCACAAGCGCCTGCATGGTCATGGTGTTTTCCTCCATAAGGTAGGCAATGCACGGGTTTGAGTTGATGACAATCTCATACGCCAGGCCCATGTGACCTTTCTTGTAACGCTCCTCGGTCTCCAGAAAGTGCTTACCGTACGACCAGTGACTGTAGCCAAGGGGCATACCGATCGACGAGTAGGCATCGATCATCTGGTCCGAGCGAATCACTTCGATCTGGTTGGGATAGGTGTCGAGACCGAACTCCGACGCGATCCGGCCAATTTCAGCGTCGTAGCGTTCGATCAGTTCAAACGTCCAGTCGCTGCCCGTAGAGATGTAGTCGCTCATGCTGCTTCCCGCCGGCTGAAGAGCTTGTGAAACACCGGGAAGATGTCCGCTGCCTCACGAATGTGCTGCTGCGCAAAGACCTCGGGGAATGCCCTGGCCACCGCCTCGTACTCCCGCCACAGCGCCTGATGGTTGCGCCTGGTGATCTCGACATAGGCAAAGTACTGCACCAGAGGCAGCAGGTTCTCGGTGAGCAGGCGGCCGCAGATCGGCGAATCGTCGTTCCAGTTGTCGCCATCGGACGCCTGAGCCCCATAGATGTTCCACTCGTTGGGTGAATAGCGTTCCTCAATGATGTCCTGCATGAGGTGGAGCGCGCTGGAAACCACCGTTCCACCGGTTTCCCTGGAATAGAAAAACTCCTGTTCATCCACTTCTTTGGCCACCGTGTGATGGCGGATGAACACCACCTCGGTTTTCGCATAGTGGCGCTTGAGAAACATGTACAGCAGCAGATAGAAGCGTTTGGCCATGTCCTTGGTTTTCTGATCCATGGAGCCGGACACATCCATGAGACAGAACATCACAGCCTGAGAGGTCGGCATCGGTTCCTTGAGGTGAAGGTTGTAGCGCAGGTCATTGCTGTCCAGGAAGGGGACCCGTCGCAGCTTTTTCCGCAACTGTTCGATCTCCTCCCGACATCGTGCGGCACCGACTTCATCACCCGACTGTTCTGCTTCCAGAAGTTGCTGCTCGGCCGCTTTCAGGGCTCGGCGTGACTTTCCGGATAGCGCGATACGGCGCGACTTGGCGGCACGCATGGAGCGCACGATGGAAAGCTTCGCAGGGACTCCGTCCGTAGAGTACCCGGCGTGCACATACTTGTACGCTCCATCGCCCTTAAGACGCTGCTTGGTGAGGTTAGGCAGCTCAAGACCATCGAACAGATAGTCCAGAAACTCGTCTCGGGTGAGGCTGAAGACAAACTCATCGACACCTTCACCATCGTTCGACGCCTCCCCCTCGCCCGCACCGCCACCTCCACCGCCGCTCTGTCGCGGCAAGCGATCTCCCTGTGCGAACTCGCGGTTCCCCGGGTGAACGATGGAACGGTGACCCCCGGAACCATGCGTGAAGGTGGGCTCGGAGGTATCCGACTGGGGTATGGCGATGTCTTCACCACGCTCCATATCGGTGATCGAGCGGCTGTCTACCGCATCCTGCACGGCACGTTGAATGTGTTTTTTGTAGCGGTCCAGAAAGCGCTGCCGGTTGACCGCGCTTTTGTTTCTGGAATTGAGCCGCCGGTCTATCACGTAGGACACGGCTGCCTCCGTTACTGTGACTTTCTGACGCGCAGATACCACTCGGCCAGCAGTCGCACCTGTTTCTCGGTGTAGCCGCGCTCAACCATGCGTGCCACGAAATCGTCATGCTTGCGCTGCTCCTCTTTCGAGGACTTAGCGTTAAAGGAAATCACCGGCAACAGATCTTCGGTGTTGGAGAACATCTTTTTCTCGATCACCGTTCGCAGTTTCTCGTAGCTCTGCCAGGAAGGATTGCTGCCGCCGTTGTTAGCACGTGCGCGCAGCACGAAGTTGACGATCTCGTTGCGGAAATCCTTCGGGTTGGAGATTCCAGCCGGCTTCTCGATCTTTTCCAGCTCTTCGTTGAGCTGTGCCCGATCGAGGATGTCACCGGTTTCAGGATCACGGAACTCCTGGTCCTGAATCCAGAAGTCAGCGTATGTTACGTAACGATCAAAAATGTTCTGGCCATACTCGGAATACGATTCCAGGTACGCGGTCTGAATCTCTTTACCGATAAATTCCACGTACCTTGGCGCCATGTACTCCTTGATATAACGCAGGTAACGGTCGCGCACTTCGTCAGCATACTGCTCACGTTCGATCTGCTGCTCGAGTACGTACATCAGATGCACGGGGTTTGCGGCCACCTCAGACGCATCGAAATTGAATACACGTGACAGAATTTTGAAAGCGAACCGGGTCGACAGGCCACACATGCCCTCATCCACGCCCGCCGCATCACGGTACTCCTGCAGCGCTTTCGCTTTCGGATCGGTGTCTTTCAGGTTCTCGCCGTCATAGACGCGCATCTTCGAGAAGACATTGGAGTTTTCGGGTTCTTTCAACCGGGTCAGAACAGAGAACTGAGCCAGCATGTTCAGCGTATCCGGCGCACAGGGTGCTTCCTGCAGTGAGCTCGACTGAATCAGCTTCTCGTAGATGTGTACTTCTTCCGTTTTGCGCAGGCAGTACGGAACTTTGACGATATAGACCCGATCGATGAAAGCTTCGTTGTTCTTGTTGTTACGGAACGTCTGCCACTCGCTTTCGTTGGAGTGCGCAAGCACCATGCCGTCGTAGGGCATCGCACCGATGGCCTCGGTGCCGTTGTAGTTGCCTTCCTGGGTCGCCGTCAGCAGCGGGTGCAGAACTTTGATCGGCGCCTTGAACATCTCGACGAATTCCATCAAACCCTGATTGGCTTTGCACAGCGCGCCGGAGTATGCGTAGGCGTCGGGGTCGTGCTGAGCGAAATCCTCGAGCTTGCGGATATCCACTTTACCGACCAGCGCCGAGATGTCCTGATTGTTTTCGTCACCCGGTTCGGTTTTGGCAATAGCGACCTGATCCAGTATCGATGGATAGAGCTTCACCACCCGGAACTGCGAAATATCGCCGCCGAACTCTTTAAGGCGCTTGGCCGCCCAGGGCGACATGATGCCTTTGAGGTAGCGACGGGGA
>JAUIKX010000051.1 GCA_030430515.1 Gammaproteobacteria bacterium
ATGTGGTGCCAAACCGTGGTGCCACATCGCGGTGCCACGAAAACCGGAGGAGGCACGTAAGTGCTTGATTTAATTGGTGGAGCCAGGGAGGATCGAACTCCCGACCTCTACAATGCCATTGTAGCGCTCTCCCAGCTGAGCTATGGCCCCATGAGAAGGCCGCGAATACTAGGACAACTTCGGCGCCCGGGCAACTCCTGAATCCTCAGCTAAGCTCCTAAGGAATCTTTTTCCGGCGGCAGGTTATGAACGGGATCGTTTGGATTGGTGGTACTTCGCTGGTCGCGCTCGTGATCACCACCGTGTGGTGGCGACGGCGAAGCCGTTCGCGCTTTCTGAAGGCCACCGCTCTGGTGCGCATGAGCCATGAGTTCTGGGAAATCGCGACCAACGTACCGTCGAGCCATCTGTCCCGCCCCCTCAGGGAAGCCATCGGGCTCGTCTTCGCCAGCATCGCAGAGCGCCTGGCCACGGGTCCCATGGCTGCATATGGCGCCACCCTCGCCCAGCGCAGTGCGGAGATTCACAAACTGCCGCGAATGAGCGACCCGCGGCTCAGTGAAGGCGCCGAGGAAAGGTTCGTACGCCTCGTGCAGCTTCTGGATGCGGCCCGATTGAAAGGCCTGTTGCCGATCCGCGAGCATGCGCTTGCCCGCGTCGCGGCCGGGTTGTCAGCCGAGCTTTCGGAGATCGATGGGTTATGCCTGAAAGCGGAACGCGCGCTTACGCTGCGGTCCTACGGCGAAGCCATGCAGTTTCGACGCCAGGCACTCGGCTGCTGCAGCAGATTACCGAACCAGACCGGCACGGAAGCCCGACGCCGGATAGAAGCCAGACTACCGCTCGCCGCGGACTCTTAACCCTGAAGCAGATGGCGCCCTACCCAGTCGCGGGCGAAATGCTGGGCTGTTCTGCCGCTGCGTCCGCCTCGCGCCAGCGCCCAGGCTGCGGCCTTTCGGTCGAAGTTGTCATCGAGGGCAGCAGGCCCATCCAGGGTGAGCCCGTGATCAGCCGCAAGCCTTCGAGCCCAATGCCGAGCCATATCCAAGTAGGCAGGCTGCCTGAACGGATAGAACGACAGCCACAAGCCGAACCGATCTGACAGCGACACCTTTTCTTCAACCGCTTCGCTCTCATGAAGCTCACCTTCCACGTGCCGCGCATCGCGGTTATCGGACATGTATTCAGGCAGCAGATGGCGTCTGTTGGATGTGGCGTAGATCAGCACATTACCGGCGTTGCGGAACAGTGAGCCCTCGAGAGCGCTCTTGAGCGCCTTGTAGCCGGCATCGTCAGCTTCGAACGACAGGTCATCGCAGAAGACGATGAAACGGTACGGCAGCGATGCCAGCACGCCCCCCAACTCAGCGATGCCTTCGAGGTCGGTGCGGCTCACTTCCACGAGCCTCAAGCCCTCGTCACCGTAGCGGTTGGCCAGCGCATGGATGAGGCTGGATTTGCCGGTGCCACGTGCGCCCCATAGCAACACGTTGTTGGCCGGCAGGCCCGCGATGAACTGCCGGGTGTTGGCAACGAGCTTCTGCTTTTGCGTGTCGATGCCGTGCAGGTCGTCGAGCGTTGCCGACGTGCTGAGCTCAGCAGATCGAAACGCGTGGCCCAGCCCATGAGCCCGCCACTGCGCCGCAGTGCTGACCTGCCAGTCGATGGTTTCCGCGGCCGGAACGATATCCAGCAAACGACTTGTGAGCCGGTGCAGATCCGCTAACAAAGGGTTCAAACTTTCTGACATCGCAACTACCTGAATTTGGTGACTTTTATTCTAATGGGACGGGTGAGATATCCGTACATTTCTGGTAACATTCCAGGCTTGTCTGGAAACGCCGACCTCCGCCTGCAGATGCCCTCGCACCCCTCCAACGCCGCCGCTATGGAACATGACTCCGGATTCAATTCGCAAGACCGCCGCTGCGGCCCCGAAGATCGCCGGAAATCCTCCGAAGACCGGCGCAATCTCGACAGAGTCATGGAAGATTTCGCCCCGCGACGCAATCCAGACCAGACCGATCGGCGGAAAAATTAAGGCGTGACTTCCTCGCGCACTGCGAGGGCAATATCCGGTCTGCGCGTCAGCACACCACCGATCTTCCGCATCATCAGCATGCGCAACTGTTCAGCATCATCAACGACGCCTGCGTGAATACGCATGCCGCGGTTGTCAGCCGCTTCTGCAAGCGCCTGCGTGTGCATGTCGAAACCCCACACCGTTTCCGGCACCTGAACCGCGTGAGCCGAGGGTTTGAACAGGGAGATCAGCCCCACTTTTGCATGCAGAGCAAACAAGGCGGCCTCCAGATGGGACGTGCCGGTCGCCACAGAAGGGCAGACCTCCCTGAATGCCAGAATGCTGCTTCGATCATCGCTGAATACCAGCGTTCTGAGCTGTGCATCATACTGGAGGAGGCGCTCACAAAGCGCATCGAGCAGCTCCGGGTCATCCTGATGGATCTGTATGTTCAACCGCACGGCCGGAAATCGCTTCAGCACATCCGTGAGTTTCGGGACGCGCACCCCCCGCCCCTGGTAAGGCACGGCCTGTTCGGCATCCTTCCAACGATAGGCCGCATCCAGCGCCTGGATCGTTACCAGGTCCATGTTTGAGATCATGCCTTCGCCGTCTGTCGTGCTCTGGGCCATCTCGCCGCTGAACAGCACCAGTGCCTTATCGGCAGTCATACGCACATCCATATGCAGCGCATCCACACCCAGGCTCAGGGCATGACTGAAGGCGATCATCGTGTTTCCAGGCCGCAGACCTTCTCCACCTCTGAACGCGATCACCTGCGGCTGACGCGTATCGAAGTAGCCGGTTTCAGGCCGGCTCGGGCCGCTGACCACCCGGAGAACGACGATGAAGACAAGCACGACGAAGATCAGCAGCCAGTTGCGGCGGCGAGCGGTCATGCGCGTTTATGCAATGGGACAACGTTGGCCGCGCGCTTCTGAAAGTACGCTCGCTGACCCGGTGCTTTCTCGAGGCCGATTTTGCCGACGTCGTAGAACGTCAGATCCAGGCGCCGCTGCTCACCGTCTCTGCTTTCGAGCAGCAGCGTATTGCCCTGCAGACGCCAACGTCCGCCGGGGGTGCCGGTAAGGCGATAGGTGCCCTCCTCCAGCTTGCCCGAAAGTTGGAGCACAAGCGGAGACTCGTCATCGTTCTGCTGGTCCCAGGTGCCGGGCAGGCTGAGCCGCTCGAGCCAGCGCTGGCGCCGACGGCGCGTGCCTCGCACCCAGGTGAACGCCATGAAGCCAACAAAAATCAGTAGCGCGAGGCTCTGCACGACTCAAAACTCCTCATAGGTCAGTTTGTGGTTCACGTCAGCCATTCCCGATGAATGTGGACCACTTCAGCATCCACGTGATCCTGCACGTCCCGTTCCACTGAGGTCAACATGCGCTCCACGACCTGCCGGTCTGACGAGGTGGCGACGAACCACCACTCCGATCGTGTGAGCGAGTCTGCGTGCGCGGCTTCGCAGACCGCCATGTTCGGCTGCCTGCCGAAACGGTCTTTCATACCGCGAAGACGGCTGCGCTTCTCTTTCAGCGAGGTGCAACCGGACAGATGGAAAGAGATGCTCAACAGCGCGACGTTCAACCGTGTTTCTTGAGCCCGGTGAAGTCGTCGGCACGGATACTGTAGAACACCGTATCGAGCCCATGGTGGTTCTGCCTGCGGTCGAAAAACATCCCGAGACGCTGCAGCACCTTCACCGAACGCTGGTTGGGCGTATCGGTCGCAGCGATGATGCGCTCGAAGCCGCACCGTTCAATCACGTGTTCGAGCACCGCGCGGGCTGCTTCCGTACCTAACCCACGGCTCCAGTAATCAGGGTGCAGGCCGTACAGCAGCTCGGTTTCTTCGGTCTCTTCGAACGGCCGCGTTCCGCAGAAACCGATGATCGCTTCCGGGGCGCTTCTCGAGCGAACGCTGTAAAAGCCGCTGCCATACCGTTGGAAAAAAGCGGTGCTGTCGTCGATGAGTGCTCGAACCGTGCCTTCCGGCATGATGCGGTCGTCCCACAGATACCTGCGCACCTCCCGGTTGTTCCAGAGCGCACGCATGTCGCCGGCATCTGTCGGTGCAAGCGGGCTCAACCGCAGTCGGGCCGTTATCAGATCGCGCGCAGCAGGTGGCGCCATAGCGACTCCCTGTCTCCCATCCATCTCGAAGTTTGCCATATCCGGGGGTGTAAGCGAACATGCAGACCATGAGCAAAGAACCCGTAACCCCCGTACCCGCCGCCACCATCGTCATGCTGCGAGAGCGTTCGCAGCTCGAGATTTTCATGGTGGTTCGACATCACCAGATCGATTTCGCCTCAGGCGCACTTGTTTTTCCTGGCGGCAAAGCCGATCCGCAGGACTTCGACGACAACCTCGCCCCCTATCTGCACGGTGCCGATACCGACGCCAACATGCGCGCCATGCAGGTTGCAGCAATCCGCGAGTCGTTCGAAGAGAGCGGCGTGCTGCTGGCTCGCTCTAAAGTGGAAGACCGCCTGATCGGCGCGCAGCGACTGAAGGCACTCTCGCCCTACCAGAAGAGCCTGCATAGCGGCGAAGCCACAATGATCGATTTTCTACGGGAAGAAGAGCTCGTGCTCGCCTGCGATCAGCTTCACCATTTCGCACAGTGGGTCACGCCACCGATGATGCCAAAGCGGTTCGATACCCACTTTTTCCTCGCCGCGGCGCCGGAAGATCACCTCGCCGTGCATGATGGATCAGAGAACGTCGACAGTGTGTGGATCAATGCAGGCGATGCCGTAGCTGAAGCCAGAGCCGGCAAGCGCACCGTGATATTCCCCACCATGCGTAACCTGGAGCGGCTTGCAAAATATGGCTCCATCGATGCAGCGTTCGAGGATGCGGCGGCACAGACCATCGTGCCGATACTGCCATGGACCGAAAAACGCGAAGACGGCAACTACATCTGCATTGAGAAAAATGCCGGTTACGATGTGACC
Organism: Gammaproteobacteria bacterium; assembly: GCA_030430515.1. GTDB lineage: Bacteria > Pseudomonadota > Gammaproteobacteria > Pseudomonadales > Azotimanducaceae > SYFY01. The sequence goes on from JAUIKX010000051.1 coordinate 4,989, forward strand.
GAAGAGAAGCTGCCGGAGAAGATGAAGGTCTAGGGCTGCTGTGTTTCCCGCACGTCACCAAGACTTTTCAGCAGCTCCCCCACGGCCATCAGCATCGCTTCGTAGTAGCTGCGGGTTTCCCGGCGTCGAGCGTAGTCGAACAGCGGATCGGACGGGTCGACCTGTCTGAGTCTGCGCAGCTGGCTCATGATCTCCCGCCGCATCTGACGGGCATGGTAGATTTCCAATAGATCGACGAGACCGTCCTGATTCGAGTTCATCCCTGAAAGCTGCTCGTTGGTTGCCGTTTCCTTAAATCTAGACGGCGACCGCCGTCCCCGCCATTCGAACCGGCCGCTTTTTTTCGCCAATTTGCCGGCGCTTGCAAGTCGTCCCCCGCCGCCGTAGTTTGCAGGGCAACAATATTCGAGGAAGACCATGTCCGACGACGTTCTGTACGCGGTGGAAGACCACGTTGCCACCATCACGCTCAACCGCCCTGAGCGGCAAAACACCATCTCCGGTCCGATGCTCGACAGCCTCACCCAGAAGCTGCTCGAAGCCGACAAGGATGTGGATGTGCGCGCCATCGTCATCACCGGCAGCGGCAAATTCTTCTGCGCGGGGCTGGATTTGCGCGGCAGCCGCATCAGCTCCGATGCTTCGAGTGCGACTAATCTCGACCTGCGCGATACGCCGCCAACGGTGCTGCACAATCTGGACACACCCACGATCTGCGCATTGAACGGCAGCGCCGCAGGCTACGGTATGGACCTGGCCCTGGGCTGCGACATCCGGCTCATGGCAGAGGATTCAAAGCTCGCTGCGGCATTCACCAAACGCGGCATCGTTCCGGAATCCGGCGGCACCTGGCTGCTGCCGCGGCTGATCGGCTGGTCGAAGGCTGCCGAAATCATTTTCACCGGCCAGACGCTGAGCGCCGCGGAATGCGAAGAGATGGGACTGGTCTCACGTGTAGTCAACAGCAATGAACTGCCTGAAGTAACGGCTAGCCTCGCAGCGAAAGTGGCGGCCAACGCGCCAATGGCCGTGCAGGCATCCAAGCGGATGATGCGCATGGGCATGAACGAAACCTTCAACGACCACGTGCACCACGTCTTTCTGCAGCTTCTGCCGCTGTTTCAGACAGAAGACTTCAAGGAAGGCATGAAGTCGTTCATGGAGAAACGGGAGCCGGAGTTCAAGGGCCGTTGAGCAGCCCAAGAATGTCGCGCTTGCGCACCTTGCGCTCGTAGGTGCGCCAGTCCTCCAGCGCTGTCAGGCGGGTGCTGTCTGACAGCGTGTACTGATCTTCCAGCATCCGCCCGAGCAGAATCAGCGCGTCACGGGACGCACCGTCCGCAGGCATCTCGTTGCCCACAGAACGCAGCACGTTGATCGCCACGCAAGCGTCCTGGTGCGCCCCGAAACTCTCCTGCAATGCGCGCACATGGACCGCCATGTCTTTCGCCTCGCGACCGTAAGCCGGGCGTACGAGCTCCAGAGCGTAACGCAAACGTTTGGCTCTGAGCCGAAGGGCATGCAGTTCGGAATCCGGACTGTCCGCCTGCAGCGACCTGCCTGCCTTACGGAGTTGACGCCATCGTTTGATGACGTAACGCCGGGCAAACTCGCCGATCGTGGGCCAGTCACCCACGAAGCCATGATCGATCAGTCGGCTTGCTTCACCCAAAACCGTCGGCAGCCCCGCAAGCGCGCGCGAAGCAGCTTCCCGCGCGGGCACCTGCCCCGCATTCAGGCGCGCCAGCAGAAGTTCCCGGGCTCTCGGATCCACGGCACTCATTTCGCCCATCCGTAAGGCCATACCAGCACTGAACACATCGAGGTCGCGGGCCGGTCCCACGCCTCGGGCCAGTTCTCCGAGCGCAGACGACAGGTGTAGACCCGCATCGCCCAGCTCAGGAGCTGCGCCTTTCAGTGCGGCGCGGATACGACGTATGTTCGTGCGCAGCTGATGGATGCCTCGCGGATCTGCGCCCTCCTGAGCAACGAGGCCGAAATGCGCCACACGCGCCAGCCAGCGTGACAGCTGTCCTCGGAGCAGTTCTGCGGAGGAATCCGCCGCGTGCAGCTGCGGCAACTTGGACGGTCTGCTGATACCCGCTGCCCAGGCACCACGATCGAATTTGCTCAACCGGGACGTTCTGTAACCTGCGTCCGCGAACCGTTGAGCAATCAGTTCGAGGTCGCGTTCTGACCCGGCGCACAGCTCGATCTCCAGCTCACAGAACTGCTCCAGCACCCGACGGCCATTGCCCTCGACGGCAGCTCTGTCCACACACACTTCGAGCTCCGTGCCGCCGACGGTGACGGCCCGATAACGCCGCCGCTGATTGGCAATGTTGAACAACCGGTCGAGGCGACCTGCGCCCAGCCGCGCCAGCGTCTCCCGCACATCACCTTCATCGAGTTCCACCGGGGCGAAGGGTACCTCCAACGTTGCAAACAGCGGCTGCTCGATCTCCTCCCGAACCTGCACTGCTGCACCACCGCCATCCAGCGACTTGAGTTCCAGAGACCAGGTGGCGGCAGGAGAATCGGCATGCTTCTCGCGCAGCCGGCACGCCCAACCGGCCGCTTTCAGGGTCTGTTTTCGATCATCCAGATAGACATCCCGCTGGCGGATTTCCGCCTGGGCATGCAAGGTCGCGTGAGTCGAGAGCAGGCGCAGTGCGGCATCTGCATCGTTGATGCTCCCCAGAACGAACTTGGCTTCCCGCTCTTCCATATGTCGAGGATACGCCAGATGCCACCCGTAAAGTAACCGGCCTTTGTAAGGCCTCGCCGACAGCAGATATCTCAGATCCTCTGGATCAGCCCTTCAGAAGATTGAGAAACTCCAGCCGGGTTGCAGCATTGTCCTGAAATGCACCCAGCATGGCAGAAGTCTTCATGCGGGAATTCTGCTTCTCGACTCCGCGCATCATCATGCACATGTGCTGTGCCTCGATGATCACGCCCACATCGGTCGCACCGGTGACATCCGTAATGGCGTTGGCCACCTGGAAGGTCAGCTCTTCCTGAATCTGCAGCCGCCGGGCGAACATATCGACGATGCGAGCGATCTTCGAGAGCCCCAGCACCTTACCGTTGGGTATGTAAGCAACATGCGCACGACCGACGAAGGGCAGCATGTGGTGCTCGCACAGCGAGTAGAGCTCGATGTCCTGAACAACGATCATCTCGCGGTTTTCAGACGGGAACAGCGCGTTGTTCACCACGGTTTCCAGGCTCTGCTCGTAGCCCCGAGTCAGAAATGCCATGGCCACCGCCGCCCGTTTGGGGGTACCGGCCACTCCCGGCCGGTCGAGATCGTCCACTTCGTCGATGATCTCCCGATAGGCCGCTTCCAATCGGTCTATGTTTCGCTCTTCGCTCATTGACAGCCGAATCACTCAGATTGTGTTGGCGCCTAGTCTACGGGAGCAAAAGTCGGGAGGACAGCAGATGGGTTCAGTTCGACAGTTCGCTGGCCAGAGCCTCAACACTCGGCACGGGCCGGCCGGAAGCCCGCATCACCGTGGCAAAGGTATGGAGCGGTTGCGCAACCGTCTGACGCCACTGACGCTCCGGCGTTTGATCGTCTTCGAGAAGACCATCGAGTCGTGTCTCGATGAGCTGAAGAATTTCACCCAGAGGATCCTGCCGTTCCTGGCTTTCCTGCAATGCCTGCAACACAGCAGACACCTCGGAAGTAAAGTAGCTTTCACGCATTCATAGCGCTCCTTCGCCGACTCTTTGAGTATAGTTGGCTCACTATGAACATCGCCGAAGTACTTCTCAGATTGGGCTGCGCCCTCGTTGCCTGGATGGTGGTGTTCACCCACCTGATCTGGCTGGCTACCCTGCGGGTCACCGGCTGCACCGACGGAGATCAGCTCTGGCGGCTGCTTCTGGGTTTTGCGGTGGTCAGCATAGGATTTTCTTTCATGCTGACAATCTCCCGGAAACTCCGTGAAGTGCACGACATTCTGCGCTGGTTCGGCGTGCCCGCTGCGATTCTGATGCTGCTTGCGAGCGTGCCGGTTTGGCAGGCGCTGACGGACAGCACGCTGGACGGCGCGGCGATCTGCGGGGGCCCGCCCCCGGCCGCATGGCACCCCTGGTGGGCGCCGGTGCAGCTCGTGGTGCTGGCCGCAATACTCTTCAATTGCTGGCGAGCCTTTAAAAAAGCGTTGTGAGCAGCATCTCAACGGTGTTATAAGGCGTTTCGAGATTGCCCGTAACCTGTTGTTTTAAAAGGCAATCTTAACACAAATGTAAAATGCAGAACTGCCGTCACGGATGGCACACAAAAATCCTGGGGAGGATTACACAATGAGCATGGTTTAGCGAATTCAAAGACTTTGCGATGCGCGGCAACGTGGTCGATATGGCCGTCGGTATCGTCATCGGCGGCGCTTTCGGGAAGATCGTATCGTCGTTCGTGGCAGACGTACTGATGCCGCCCATTGGCCTCGCACTCGGCGGCATGGACTTCGCAAAGCTGTCCATCACGCTGCAGGAAGCCACCGAAGGTGCTGAAGCGGTGCTGCTGAAGTACGGTGTTTTCATGCAGACCATCGTCGACTTTCTGATCATCGCGTTCGCCATTTTCATGGTCGTCAAAGCCATGAACTCGATGAAGAAAGAAGAAGAGACCGTTGAAGCAGCACCCGAGCCGCCGGCTCCGAGCAACGAAGAAGTGCTGCTCACCGAGATCCGTGACGCGCTGCGGGCCGGTCAGTAAGCGAACCACCGGGAGCGCGGCCCAGACCGCGCTCCTTCTCCCTTCCAACTCTCCTCTCCAAAAAAGGGCCTGATCGCACTTTGGCTGCAGGAACCTACATCGGTCTGACCCGCGACGAAGTGGAGGAGCTGGCAGCGTCAGCCCTGCCCTCCGCAGAACAGGAAACGTTTCACTACTTCGCAAAACTCGTGTGCGCGTGGTTTCACCATGCCCAGCATGAGCACACCGAAGCGCTCAAACGTGACCTCAGCCATCTTCTCGAAAACTCGGCCACGCCAGAGATCGCGAGCCGTTTCGCGAGCCGCCTCGCGGGCGCTGCTCTCGCCGCCAACTTTCAATCGATCCCTGAAGCCATGCTCACCGAAGCCCTGGCCGAAGAGTCGACATTCCGAATCCGGCTCGCGGTGGATTTCACGCAGTTCGAGGAAGTGGTGTTTTACGGCCGCGGATCGGAGCAACGGGAGGCCGACATTCCAAAGTGCTTCGGCTTGTCGAGTCAGCGGGTGTCGTTTACCAACTTCGAAACCGTGCTGGTATTCATCCGGTTCACCCACGACCCTGAACTGGATCCGGCGTTGCGCGGGCAGACCATTCTGAAGTTGTTTGCTAATGTGCCTCAGGCCGATCTGGAAATGCTTTTTCCCAACTCAGAGATCCGCATGCGGCTGATGGACAAACTGTTCATCGGCGTTCCCGCTTTTGTCAGCGGCCTCATCGTTCTGTTCACGAAGCTCGGCAGCGCCCTGCTCCTCGCCGGTGGCGTGCTGGCTTTCTGGCTCGGCTTTTCAGACCGTGAAGTACGCATCGACCAGGCAGCGTTGGTCGGCTTGCTAACCGCTGCCGGGGCGCTTGGCGGCTATCTGTGGAAGCAGTTCAATAATTTCAAGAACCGCAAGATCCGCTTCATGAAAGCGCTCACCGAGCGGCTCTACTTCAAGAACCTCGACAACAACGCAGGCGTGCTGACCGCACTGGGCGATTACGCAGAGGAATCCGAGTGCAAGGAAACACTGCTCGCCGCCGCGATACTGCTGCGTGACGGTGCTCTGACGGAAGACGAGATGCAGAACCGCATCGAGGTCCTGACCGAGCCGCACTGTGAGCGGTTTGACATTGCCGATGCCGTCGACAAACTGCTGCAACTGGGCATTGCCCGGCAGCACGAAGAACGTTGGGTCATCCGTCCGTTACAGGAATGCATCAGGATCATCGACGAACGCTGGGACAACCTGTTTCGAGCCTGAAGACCCCTGAGCTACTCGATCCGCTCAACCGCGGCCAGCGTGTTCTGAATGAGCATGGCGATGGTCATCGGGCCAACGCCGCCCGGCACCGGGGTGATCCAGGAAGCCCTTTTCGAAGCGGCTTCGAAACCGACATCACCAGTGAGCTTACCGTTGGGCTGACGGTTGATGCCCACATCGAGCACGACCGCGCCATCGGCCACCCACTCTCCCGGCACGATGCCGGGCTTACCTACCGCCACGACCAGAATCTCGGCGCGACGCACCTCGGCTTCGAGATCGACCGTGAAGCGATGGCACACCGTCACGGTGGATCCAACCAGCAGAAACTCGAGCGCCAGCGGCCGACCCACATGGTTCGACGCGCCGACAATACAGACCCGTTTGCCTTTTGGATCGATATCGATGCGCTCCAGCATAGTGAGGATGCCGTACGGCGTACACGGCCGGAGAATCGGGATACGTTGCGCGAGCCGCCCCACCGTATAGGGATGAAATCCGTCCACGTCCTTTTCGGGAACGATGCTCTCGATGATCACCCGGCTGTCGATATGCGCAGGCAGCGGCAGCTGCACGAGTATGCCGTTGACCTCGTCGTTGAGGTTCAACTCTCCCACCAGGTCAAGCAGCGCCGCCTGTGTGGTGCTGCTCGGCAGGTCGTAGGAAAAGGATTGAATACCGACCTCGTCGCACGCACGCCGCTTGTTGCGCACGTAGATCTTCGACGCTTCGTCGGCTCCCACCAGGACCGTAGCGAGCCCGGGTCTCGGCAACCCCTGAGACAATCGGGTTTCGATACGCGCTTTGACTTCGTCGCGAATTTCTTTTGCGATGGCCTTACCATCAATGATCTGGGCAGTCACTGGGCACCCCTTTTAAAGCAGGCTGGCTGGAGGACGGGCTATATTGCTATGTCACATGACAAAATCAAGTCATCTCTGACGATAGATCTCCTATCAGAGCACTATCTTGGCGACGAAGGTACTCTGGTGCGGGACTGTGTGCGAGCGGCAGCGCTCGATGATGCCGAGCAGAAAGAGATTGCCGATAACGGCGCCGCCCTCGTTCGGCGGGTGCGCGCCGAGAGCGAACCAACGCTCATGGAGTCGTTTCTCACGGAGTACGGCCTTTCCACGGACGAAGGCGTTGCCCTGATGTGCCTGGCAGAGGCGCTGCTCAGAGTGCCGGATGCCGCTACTATCGACGACCTCATCGCCGATAAAATCGCAAGCTCCCAATGGGACACCCATAGCGGCCAGGCCTCCTCGGTGCTGGTCAATGCCTCCACCTGGGCACTGATGCTGACCGGCAAGGTGCTGAACGATGAAGCAGATCAGGGACTGCTGGGCAACCTGCGCAGGATGATCCGCCGGGTGGGCGAACCGGTGATCCGCGCGGCCGTCAGCCGGGCAATGCAGGAGCTTGGCGAGCAGTTCGTGCTCGGCGAGAACATCGAAAGCGCTCAGGACAAGGCCGCGTCATGGGAAACGCGCGGCTACACTTTCTCATACGACATGCTCGGAGAAGGCGCCAGAACCGACTCGGATGCAAAGCGCTACCACCTGGCCTATGCAGACGCCATTACGTCGATCGCCAGATCCGCCGGCGGTGATGTGCGGGCCAATCCCGGCATCTCCGTAAAGCTGTCCGCTCTGCACCCCCGCTTCGAAGCCTCCTTTGAGGCGCATTACTTCGATACGCTTCTGGCGCGTACCCGCTCCCTGGCCATACTTGCCGCGGGCAGCAACATCGGCTTCAACATCGATGCCGAAGAAGCCGATCGGCTGGCGCCAACACTGCGAATCGTCGAAGCCCTGCTCCGCGAACCCGCCCTGGCCGGCTGGGACGGGCTCGGCATCGTGGTTCAGGCATATGGGCGCCGCGCACGCGCGGCGCTGGACTGGTTGTACCGCGAAGCGGAAAAGAACGACCGGCGCATCATGGTGCGCCTGGTAAAAGGCGCCTACTGGGATACGGAGGTCAAGCGGGCGCAGGTGCTGGGGCTCGAAAGCTACCCGGTGTTCACCCGCAAAGCGCACACCGACATCGCCTACATCGCCTGCGCCAATGCCCTCCTCGGCATGGCAGACCGCATCTACCCTCAGTTTGCCTCCCACAACGCCCACACCCTGGCCGCCATCATCCACCTCGCCGAGCGCCACGAGATCACTCACTACGAACTGCAGCGCCTGCACGGAATGGGTGAGGCGTTGCACGAAATCACCCGGACCATGCATGGCACCCGGACCCGCATCTACGCCCCCGTCGGCGTGCATCAGGACCTTCTGGCCTATCTGGTTCGCAGACTGCTGGAAAATGGCGCCAACAGTTCCTTCGTTCACCAGATTGTCGACGAACGGGTCAGCCCGGAAACGGTCGCCTGCAACCCCTTCGAGGACGTGCACAATGCGGAAGACCTGCACAATCCGAGGCTGCGAAAGCCGCCGGCGCTGTTTGCAGCCCGGCGCAATGCCCGCGGCTGGGATCTGCACCACGGGCCTCACGTGGAAGAGATACTCAACGCGCGGGCCGAGTCTGACTGCACGCCGGGCGCGAAAGCGACTGCCAGCAGCGAGCTAAAAGCGGCGCTCGAGCGCGTCAATGCGTTCTCCAGCGCCTGGGCGGCAACACGCGCAGAGCAACGAGCAACGGCCCTCGAGCGGGCCGCGGAGCTGTTCGAGCGCCACTTCGGTGACTTCTTCAGCCTAATGGCTCGAGAAGCGAAGAAAACCCTGCCGGACGCTGTATCGGAACTCCGGGAAGCCGTGGATTTTCTGCGCTTCTACGCGGGTCAGTGCCGGAGCCTCCAGGGCAGCGCACTCGGTGTCGTAGCCTGCATCTCGCCCTGGAATTTTCCGCTCGCGATATTCACCGGCCAGATTGCGGCAAACCTGGCCGCAGGCAACAGCGTGATCGCCAAACCCGCGGAGCAGACCCCGGCGATCGCCGCGCTGGCGGTGCAGATTCTCTACGAGGCCGGGATTCCCCAGGATGCACTGCAGCTGGCAATTGGTCCCGGCTCTACCGTCGGCAACACCATCACACAGAACCGATGGTTAGCCGGCGTCTGTTTCACAGGCTCACTGGGCACGGCCCGAATCATTCACAGAAACATCGCAGAGCACGCACTGCCTGATGCTGTAATGATCGCGGAAACAGGCGGCATCAATGCCATGATCGTCGATAGTACGGCACTCGCCGAACAGGCGGTGCGCGACATCATCACGTCGAGCTTTCAGAGCGCCGGCCAGCGGTGCTCAGCGTTGCGCATGCTATATATTCAGGAAGACGTGGCCGAGCACATGTTATCGATGATACGTGGCGCCATGGATGAGCTGGTCGTCGGC
>JAUIKX010000052.1 GCA_030430515.1 Gammaproteobacteria bacterium
CCACCGTGTGATGCGCATCGACGTGCAGGTCGCCCTTCGCCTTGATGTTCAGGTCGATACCGCCATGACGGGCCACCTGCTCGAGCATGTGCTCGAAGAAAGGCAGACCGGTGTCGAATTGATGAGCACCCGTGCCGTCCAGATTGAGACTGACCTCTATCTGCGTTTCCTGGGTGTCACGTTTTACGCTGGCCACGCGTTGGTTCATGGCAAATGTCCGGAATTCAGGCGGCGCGGAGTATACGCTACAAGCGGTCCATGAGGCTGCCGTGGGGCAAAAATCGGTTGCTGCTGCTTGCTTTGATCCAGCCGGTCAACGCCTGGGGATAGGTGCCGCGATCCTTCAGAACCCGAACGAGCGCAATCACAGGTGACTGCGCCCCGGCTTCCCACCCCGGCAACTGCTCCTCGGCAAGGGTAAACAGCCGGATGAGCGCCGTGACCTGCTCATCGGACCAACTTTCAGCCAGCTTTCCCCAGTCGGCAGCATCCTGCCTGGCCAGCGGCCCGATACGCTTGATACTCAACTGATCGAGACCGAAATCAGGCTCATCGATTTTCGTCGCGGCAGTCAGCAGCTGCTCGCAGATCTCCTGACTCACACCGCTTTGCAGGAGCGCGGGATCAAAACTGTCTACAGACATAGCCGGCCCCCCAAAAAATCCTTATACTTCATAAAGTTACAAGCCCATTACATTTATTGCTGCACATTGTGATGCAATAGCGGTCAGGTTGGCACCCAAAGCGGGGTCTGCACATGTCGAACGAGCGAATATATCAGGACGAGAGCGGCGGTTGGTATTTCCATATCCGCGGCAACCAGGTCGTCGGGCCGTTCGACACCCAGGATCTGGCGGAAGGAGAGCTCACCCGCCACGTGTCATCATGTCACCGTCGCGTGCAGGGACGCTTCCAATGGCCCCGAAGCTGGCTGCCAGGCCGTTTTCTCAGAGGTTCAGCTCCCCGTCAGGCTTAACCTCCCTATAATCCCGCCCCATGAAAAAGTTTCTTTTTGCAGCGTTGCTGCTGACCCTGACAGCGTTGGGTGCGCTCGTATGGTGGGCGCAGGATGCGAACCGCCTCAAGCCGCAACTCGAAGCCAGCCTCAGCGACGCGCTGGAGATGCCGGTCACGATCGATGGCAACGTTTCATGGCAACTCTGGCCACCGCTGTCCGCAACTGCCGAACGTCTAAGGGGCCGCAACAGTGAGGGGCGCACCTACACTGTCGAGCGTCTGGCACTCGCTGTCAGGGTTTCCGACCTGTTCTCCAGCGTCGCCGACTGGCAGGTAGAGTCTCTCGAACTGACCAATGTGCAGGTACAGAGCGACACGGGGCTCACCGAATTGCCTGCTCTCGAGGTGATCGGTTACCGACCCGGCAGATGGGCAGACGTCATTGCCAGCGGGGTGCACAACGGCATTCCATTCGAGGTAGCCGGCGAGGTGCTGCACGTTGCAGACGTCGAACCGCTGATGCTCGAAATGCGTGAGATGAGCCTGACCGTCGCTGAGACGAGCGCCGACTGCGAGGGGCAGCTCGCCGCTACCGGCACGGATTGGCCGAGCAGCGCGGGTGTTGAGGAACTGATCTCAACCGAGCTGTTGCGCGAATACACATGGACCGGACATTGCGATATCCCCAGCACGACGATCAACGGCGAATTGTTCCGCGATGTCTCGTTGGACTTCTCTAACGGCGAAAAAGCCGCACTCACAACGCTTGTAAGTGAGCGCTTCTTTACTGGAAAAGGCTCTGCCGCTGTGACGATCGCCCACGATTCAGACAGGCTGCAGTGGTCTGCAGAAGTCGACCTGTCAGACGTCGATGCTCAACAGCTCACCGCCTGGCTCGGTCGCCCGCTCGACTGGCAGGGACAACTGCAGGTTGACGGCAACGCGCAATCCAGCGGCAACTCTCCAGCCTCACTGCTGAATGAGCTGCACATGGATATCGCGTTCGACGGCGGTCAGGGCGCGATCGACATATCGGAGATCAAGGCACGTCTGTCTGACCTCGCCGAACACACCAGCGTACTCGACAGCATCAGCAAATGGCCTGAAACCTGGCACTACCAGTACTTCGTGGGTGCCTGGCGGGCCAACGGATCAGACCATACGCTGGACTTTGCCCTGGACAACCTGACCACCATGGCCGAAGGCAAGTACCTGGCGCTGGACGACAGGCTGGATATGGACGTCAGCCTCGTGTTCGGCAACGATCCTGCTTACACCAGCTTCGATATCAACCCGATACTCGTCGGGCTACCCATTCCCGGGCGCTGCAAAGGTCCCATCGCAGACGTGCAGTGCAAGCTGGACCAGCGCAAAGCGGTTGCCAACATCGGCCGCGCGCTGACGAGCGGAGAGGACAATGGGCTGCGGGCGAAGCTCGAACAGAAAATCGACGAGGAAGTACCCGAAGAATATCGGGACACGGCCCGTGCGCTTCTGGACCTGCTCAGCGGTTCTTCCGGCGACTGAAGTCCCGTGACCGAGGACAGGACCGACGACATGGCCGAAGACAAGAGCGAAGACCTCATTGCTGAACGGCTCTTGAACTGGCACCAATCTCACGGCAGAAGCGAGCTGCCGTGGCAGTCTAACAAGACACCGTACCGAGTATGGCTATCGGAGATCATGCTTCAGCAGACGCAGGTCGCCACGGTCATCGATTACTTCCTCCGCTTCACCGGCCGTTTTCCCGATATCCATGCGCTCGCAGCGGCCCCCATCGACGATGTGCTGCACCTATGGACCGGGCTCGGTTACTACGCACGCGCCCGCAACCTGCACAAAGCAGCGCAAACCGTTGCCACCCTATACGATGGAGAGATGCCGAACTCGCAGGAAGCACTGGAAGCACTGCCCGGTATCGGCCGATCGACCGCCGCCGCCATCCGCTCGATCGCCTTCGGCGAGCAAGCTGCGATACTCGACGGCAATGTGAAACGGGTATTGGCCCGCCACTACGCAGTTGCCGGTCAACCTGCCCGATCAGCCACGCTGAAAACCCTCTGGTCGCTGGCAGAAGCAAACACGCCAGCGCGCGACCCAGGCACCTACACTCAAGCCATCATGGATCTCGGAGCAACCATCTGCACGCCCCGAAAACCTGCCTGCAGCGCCTGTCCGATCGCAGACAGCTGCAGGGCTCTTGCCAGGAACGAAGTCGATCGATATCCAGAAAAGAAACTGAAAAAAGCGAAACCGGTACGTCAGGCTCTGATGTTTCTGATTGTTGATCACAGAGGGTCCTGTCTGCTCGAACGGCGCCCCGAGAGCGGCATCTGGGGTGGTCTCTGGTCACCGCCTGTACGGTCGGATGACACCACCCTCCATTCACTTGCCGCCGAGCTGAACTTGAATGCGCTCGCAGAAACAACCGCCATTCCTCTGCCCGAATTCCGACACACGTTCACGCATTTCCACCTGGACATTTCACCCGTGCGCCTGGAACTGCAATCAGAAGCTTCGGGCGTCAAAGAGAGCGAGGACCTGTTGTGGTACGGCGAACGTGACAACCGCCCTATCGGGCTGTCGGCAGCAGCGGTTAAACTGCTGCAATCGCAAAGGACAGTCGACCAGAAATGAGCAGAACCGTGCACTGCAGAAAATACGACCGGGAAATGGAAGGCCTGGAAAAGCCGCCGCTGCCTGGCGCTCGCGGCCAGGACATTTTCGACACCATCTCGCGCCAGGCTTGGAGCGAATGGCAGGCGCTGCAGACCACGCTCATCAATGAGAAGCACCTGAGCCTGATCGACCCCGAGGCGAGAGCCTACCTGACCGAGCAGATGGATCGATTCTTTGCCAACGAATCTACCGACGTAGCGGAACATTTCGTACCGGGCAGCGATTCATGAAGCAGCTTCTCCTGGGTGCCATCTGTGCGCTTACCGCCGCTTGCGCGAGCCTGCCCGAAAGCTACGACACACCCGCTGCACCAGCTGTTCCGGATGCAGCAACCGCAAAAGGCCTCACACGCACGTACTTCGTCGACGGTACGCTATCCGCCAACCCCTGTACTCACTACAACGTGCGGCAACGATCATGCGGCAACGGACGGGAGCTTGCGTTCGACAACCTGTCGGACGTCAATGCCATGGCACAGGCGGGCGACACCATACTTCTGCGCGGCGGCACCTACACCGAACAGGTAGCCCCCCGTGCTTCAGGCGGCACAAAGGCTCCTATCATCTACAGGGCATTTGAAGACGAGCGGGTACAGATTGCCGGCTTCGATATGCCGGCAATCTGGCTCGTCGGCGTGCAGCACATCGAGATATCCGGCCTGGAGGTTCACCACGTGCAGGGCTGGGGACGCCTCGAAAATGCACACAACAACACGATAGAGCACAACAATTTTCACAACGCACTCGCCAGAGGCACGACCGGCGGACTGAAACTCGTGCAGTCGCACTACAACAGAATTCGCAACAATACGTTCTACCGCGGGCACGACAGCATCGTAGTGCAGAATTCAGACCGCAACCTCATTACAGACAACCATCTGGAGTTTGCACGACACAGCCTGTTCAGCATCCGCTGCGGGAACTTCAACATCGTTCGCAACAACTATCTGCACAACGAAAGGCAGAAGATCGGCGAGATCTACGATTGCGAAGGTGTCAGCGATGCGCCGTTCTTGCTGGACGCCACCAAACGGAATCTGGTCGAGGGCAACCATTTCGCTTTCAGTAGAGGCTCCGACCAGCCACACAAGTACAACGGCATTCAGTTCGCCGGGCAGCTGGGCCTGGTACGCCAGAACCTGTTCAAGAACAACGAAGGGGGCGCTATCAGTTTTACCGTGTATGCAGACGAGGCGCTCAACAACTACGGCAATCGGGTGGTGACGAACTGGTTTTTCGACAATCGCTGTTATGCAGTGAGCGACCAGACGGCAAGCGGTTCGAGAGTGGGTGACAACAAAGTGATCGGCAACCTGCTCAGCGGCAACGTCGATTGCCTCGGATACAGCGATGCGATCATGCGCGGCAGCGGCGTCCTCTTCAGCGACAACGAGATTGCCAACGCGCCATCCAGGGGCCTACCCCTCGTCTGGCTGGCCCGGACATTTGCCGCTGGGGAAGGGACCATCGTTGCCATGGACGACGTTCTGCCTTTTTTCGATGGCTATGGCATCGACGGCGAGAAAGGAGATTCGGTGGAGATCCAATCTTCCGGCGAAGATGCGGTGATCGTTGGCATCGACTACGAGCAACGCACGCTCGAACTCGATCGCCCTCTGCGCTGGCAGGGCGGCGATGGCGTACGAGTATTGTCTACCAACGCCCGGGCGCCTTTCACGGTAACCCCTGACCCTGGAGTGATCCGCCAGGAGTAACCACACCCCCCGATAGTTGGGGCACTTACCTGACATTTCAAGACCTGGACACAGCACGTTTGTCGCCGTAACCTCAGCTTGTGGCTCAGACTGATCCGTCAGCTGAGACCAGGCTAAGCTCCAGATTCTCGCAATCTCGGACTTGATCCGCCCCCATGGGCACCAGGACAGGTACCAGGACATGAATATTCTCGACTTCGCCCAGCGCAAGCGTGCGCAGGAAAAAATCTCGATGGTTACGTGCTACGACTATTCGAGCGCTCGCGTGCTTGAAAAGACTGACGTAGACACACTGCTGGTCGGCGACAGCCTGGCCATGGTGATGCACGGGTACGACAGCACAGTGCATGCCACCATCGAAATGATGGCAATGCACACCCAGGCTGTGCGGCGCGGCGCTCCCAGCAAATTCATTGTCGGCGACATCCCGTTTCTATCAGCCCGTCGCGGTACCCAGGCCGCAATGGACGACGTAGCGTCGCTCATGAGAGCTGGCGCCAACGCCGTCAAAATCGAAGGCGAAGCCGGTCAGCTGGACCTGATGTCACACATCGTCGAATCCGGTGTGCCGGTCATGGGTCACCTCGGGCTCACGCCGCAGTCTGTAGAGGCGTTCGGCGGCCATAAAGTACAAGGCAAGAGCGAAGGCCAGGCTGCGGCGATCATCGAATCTGCCCGCAGGCTCGAGCAGGCAGGCTGCTTTGCGCTGGTGCTCGAGTGCATCCCGCAGGTGCTTGCCACCTCCATCACCGAACAGCTGTCGATTCCTACAATCGGCATCGGCGCCGGCCCGCACACTGACGGTCAGGTGCTGGTCTTCCAGGACATGCTGGGCATGAACCCGGACTTCAAACCGAAATTCCTGCGTCACTATGCCAACGCCAACGAAATGATCACCAGCGCCATCAACCACTTCCATGATGACGTGCAGACCGGAGCGTTTCCCAGCAGGGAAGAAAGCTACGCATGAATCGGGTGCATGCCGTGGGACAGTGGCGTAAGACACGCGCCACTCTCACCGGCACTGTCGGCTTTGTACCCACAATGGGCGCCCTGCACGCGGGTCATAAGGCACTTCTCGAACGCAGCGTTGCGGAGAACGACCACACGGTACTCAGCATTTACGTCAACCCCACCCAGTTCAACAACGCTGACGATCTGGACAACTACCCCTCGACGCTGGAGGACGACCTCGCCATGGCGGAGTCCCTCGGTGTTGGGCACGTTTTCATGCCGGAATACGAGACCTTGTATCCGGATGATTTCCGCTATCGGGTGGAAGAAACGGATTTCACAAACATGCTGTGCGGCGCTCACCGGCCCGGCCACTTCACCGGCGTGATGACCGTAGTCATGAAGCTCTTCAACATTGTGCAACCGGATCGAGCGTATTTCGGGGAGAAGGACTTCCAGCAACTGACGCTGATCCGCGACATGGTGGAGGCCTTCTTCATGAGCGTAGAGGTGGTTGGCGTGCATACCGTACGCGAAGAAGATGGGCTGGCCCTCAGCTCCCGGAACGCCAGGCTGACGCCAGAAGCCCGGGCCAGAGCGCCGATTTTCAGCAAGCTGCTCAAAGACCCACGCAGCGATGCGGCGATTGTTGAGGCGCTCGAATCTGCAGGGTTCGACGTGGACTACATCGAAACCCACCGAGGGCGCCGATTCGGCGCCGTCATCATGGACTGCGGCTCACACGAAGTACGGCTCATCGACAACGTGCCTGAACCCGAAGGCTAAAAAACCGAGTAACCGCCGTCGATGAGGAACGTTTCCGAGGTGTGGAAACTGCTCGCTTCGCTCATGATGTAGATGGCAATACCGGCGAAGTCGTCTCCATTGCCCCAGCGACGCATTGGCATGCGTGGCATCACGTTGTCGTGGAACCGCTTGTTCGCGAAGGTGTCTTCCGTCATGTCCGTCTCGGTCCAGCCGGGCAGTATGGTGTGCGCAGTGACCCCGTATCGGGCATATTCCACAGCCAGCGCCTTTGCCATGGCGATCATTCCGCCTTTGGTGTAGGCGTAGTGCTCACCACGCGCTTGCCCCGAAACAGCCGCAAGGCTTGAAGTGCCCACCAGTCGACCGAACGCATCCCCCGCGTTGGCCCGCTCACGCATGTGCCGGGCCGCGGCTCGCAGCGTGTAGAACACGCCCGTCTGATTGACGCTGATGATTTTGTTCCACTCTTCGATCGTCATCTGATCGAACTGAGTGCCGCGGCCGCCAACCCCGGCGTTGGCAAAGCAACCGTCAACGCGCCCGTGCGCTTCGAGGGTCTGCGCGAAGGCGCTTTCCACCGCCTGCTCGTTGCTGACGTCGCAGATGAGCTCCGTAACCTTCGGGCCGATGCCCGAAAGCGCCTCGAGCGCTCGAGCGTTCTTTTCCGGGTTCGTGCCCCAGATACAAACTTCAGCGCCGGATTGGGCAAGGCCCCTGGCCATACCCAGACCAATACCGCTGTTACCGCCGGTTATGAGGGCCACGCGGCCGGTTAGATCGAACGGGGCAAATGCCATACTCAGAGCCTCCCTGGTTTCGTGCGGATATTGAGCTGGCCGGCGAGCCCGGCGTCGCGATGGACATGCAGCTCCTGATATTCGGGTGAAGCGATCATTTTGCTGAACGCTTCGGAATCTGGGTATTCAACGAGCGCCACCATGTCCCAAAGTTCTTCCACGTCGCCGATCATGAGGTCGGTCACACTGCCCGCATATACCGACCGGCCACCCATACTTTCGATGATCTTCGCAACGCCCGCACCGTAGATCGCGTAAGCTTGCGCGCCCGTCAGCGCCGTTTCGCGACCGTCGGCATACTCGGCTTTCTCGCGAAACTTCAGAAGGTTGACCATGACGAAAGGCTCGTTCGAGGCATCCTCGCCGAAAAACTTTCTGATCCGATCGCTGTCAGGTTGAAGGCGGTTGTTGACCTGCATCTTTGCTGCTCCATTCAATTCCCGGCATCCGCGCAAACGCTTCTTTGACCCGGGTATTCCATGCCCGTTTCACGTCCCACAGATAGCCGTCGTCTTCTTCAAAGCGCTTGTAGCGCCCCGGTTGCAGAGAGCCGGCATCGTAAACATACATCTCGATCGGCGGCCCTACCGTCAAATTGCTGCGCATGGTGGCATCCATCGACACCAGCGAGCAGATTGCCGCCTGATCCAGAGGTGTATCCATAGCCAGCACGCGGTCGAGTATGGGCTTGCCGTACTTGAACTCACCCACCTGCAGGAAGGGCGTCTGCACCGAGCTTTCGATGTAGTTCCCCTCGGCATAAACCATATAGCAGCGGCACTGTCCGCCTTTGATCTCTCCGCCTATGAGGAACGTCGCCTGAAATGCCGGCCCGCCGCCGGTGTTCTTGGCCTGCTCCTGAAGGCTCAGCGCGCCGATGTACTCGGCAGCTTCACCCATGTTGGTCACACTCAGCAGGCTGGTCTCGGCCTGATCCCGCATATCGCGTTCAATCTGCGCCACCACACCCTGCGTGGTGGCGAGGTTGCCCGCCCAGCAGAGCACGAACTGCCGCTCTCCCGGCACGCCGTAAAATCTCATCTTGCTGTGCATGCTCGCCGCATCCACACCCGCATTGGTGCGAGAGTCCGAGGTAAAAACCAGTCCGGCATCCACGCGGATGCCTACGCAGTACGTCACTTTCTGCTAACTCCCCTGAGAACCGAGAATGCGCGTATATAAGGCTGGCGCATAACTTGAGCCGCGCATATTGCGTTAGATTCCTTCACTTGGCCAGCCATGGGCGTATGGTGGTGTTCATGGGGCGCGGATCCGAGCGCATCTTCCAGTCGAAGAAATTTCTTATCGTGAGAGAATCGCCTTCCGGATCCGCCCCCCGCTTTCCCTGCCGGGGAGACCGAGCCTGAAGTCGGCACTGCCGGGCCCTGCAATGTGCGGCGCACGAACCACCGGGCCCAAATAATAAACGGCTCAATCAGCGGTTGACCCGCAGCCACCCCATCGGTTTAATACGCGGCTCGCTCGGAGCGGCTATGCCGCTGATCGCGTTCGGCCAGGTAGCTCAGTCGGTAGAGCAGCGGATTGAAAATCCGCGTGTCGGCAGTTCGATTCTGCCCCTGGCCACCACTCTTCTTCACCCCCAACCCTCAATCGTTCCCACGTGCCGCGTTCGTCCCCGCAACGCGCCCATAGTAGGAACCCGGCCCAAGGCTCAGCCCGCTGGCATAACCCTTGCCATCCTGCGGAATCGACGACACACAGGCGCCGGCCGCGTAGAACCCGGGAATCGCTTTGCCCTGCTGATCGAGCACCTCGGCTTGTGAGTTCGTCTGTATGCCGCCCAGGGTGAGAAAGTGGTACAGGGAATTGTTGTAGCCCACTTCGAATGCAGCGTACGGCGCGTTGTCCAGAGGCTGCAGCCAGTCGCGGTGCTTGTGCAGCAGAGGGTCTTCGCCGCGTGCCGCAGCAGCATTGTAGTCGGCCATGGTTTTCTGGAGAGATCCTTCCGGCAGGTTGAGGCCCGCCTCCATCTCCGCCACGGACTCGAAGCCGTCAACCAGCCGGTGCGCCGCGCGCTGACTTTCCGGGTAGTCGAACGTTTCGGAGTCGAGAATGAGAAACGCCTGCCAGCCTGGTTGCTCGGCGATGAACTCCGCGGTGCGGCCGTGGTAGGAGTCCTCTGCCACGAAACGCTCTCCGCGATTGTTCACCAGAATACCCTTGATGAGCTTTGCAGGCGGGTAGAGTGATGCCGTTGCGATGGTGCCGCTCATGGCCTGGGTCGCCGCACCCGCGGAGAGCCCCAACTCCAGAGCCGCACCGTCGTTGTGCGGGATACCAATGGGTTCCGCACCCATCGTGGGAAAGTCGGGACACCACTCACGCATGTAGGCCTCGTTCATCCCGAAGCCACCCGCGGCGAGAACCACGCCGCGCCGTGCACGGATGGTTCGCTCTTCGCCAGAGCTCTTGCATCGGGCCCCACAGATGCGCCCCGCATCATCGCGCACCAGCGCATCGACCCGTGTGTTGACAACCACCCGCACGCCCTCTTCCTCACAGCGCTCGATCAGCGCGTTCATGGCCAGGGCGCCGCCTCCGTCACCTTCTTTCTGCACCTTGTGGCCTCGGGGCACCGGCGCGGCAAAGAGATAGTACGGCCAGACTTTTTCGTTGCCCGTAGACGCCAGGCAATCATCCGTCGGTGCGATCACCGACTTGCCTTTGTAGTATCCCCGGCCGAAAGGCACGCCCTGAGCCTCGAGCCAGTCGAAGTGTTCGGGTGAGTCGTCGCAGAAGCGACGCACCAGAGCCGCGTCCGGCGCGTTGGTGCTGGCCATGAGAAAGTCGAACATGTCATCGGGTGTGTCTTCCATGCCCACGGCTTTCTGCACTGCCGTGCCGCCACCGAGATAAAAGATGCCTGCAGAAAGTGAGCTTGCGCCTCCACCACCGCCGGCGCGCTCAATCACGAGGACGTCCGCACCTCCCCGTCTGGCTTCAAGCGCCGCGCAGGCGCCGGCGATACCGAAGCCGATCACCACAACGTCTGCGGTGTCGTGCCACTCGGCTACCTCACCTGCATTCAAAAGCTCAGGTACGTGCATTGGTTTCTCTCCAGTTTCGATCCCAGCAGATTATGCCACGAGAATTCATACACACCTGTCTGAATTTCAGGGATCGATCTCCAGGACGCGTCGGGCAGTGACTTCCTGTTCGTCCGGCGGCTGCCATGCAGCGTCTGCCATCTGAAAAACCTCGTCTGTGACCGTCATACGGTATGTCGAACCGCGCTCTTCGTTACGCCGGCGCACACGTTCCCGCCGCACCTCGATCGGCACCTGCAGCACGGTAACTTCAAGGGGGTAGTCGTTTGCATCGACAAGGGCATAGAACGCTTCACGAGCCGCACGCTGCACCAGCCCGAGTTCGAGAATGACATCGGAGCCTGTATCCAGAATGCTGCAGGCCACCTGCCAGATCTGTTGGAGGCAACGCTCCTTCCGTTCCATGTACCAGGGCAGAAAATCATCTTGAGGGCGATCCGGGCTGAACAGCGTCACCATCCACTCGTCGAGGTTCAGGTGGGGTATACCCCGAGCCAGCGACAGCCGCGCGCAGTACGTGGACTTACCGGCACCGACAGGGCCTTCAACCAGATGGATGGTGCCCGGGTCACGCATCAGCGGATGAAATAACCCACGTTGGCCCACCTGTCAGTCGTGCCTGCCCGATAGATAGTGTGGGTTTCCACCGCACTTTTTTTGGACGCGTACGACGTGTTGTAGACCAGCGTGAGGTAGTCGCCATCCGGCCCACCCGGCGCCGTCGTGCGCAGCTCGGCAGAGTCGAACTCGCGAGAAATCAGCTCCCCCAGAGGCTCTCGTACAGCTTTCAGCCTCTGCTGCCAATCAGCAAGCGAAACGCTGCCCCGAAAGAGCGGAGCTGACTGCTGCCAGCTGGCTTCGTAATCGCCGCTGTCGATCAGCTGCAGCCAGGAGCGGGACGCCGCGACTTCATCTTCCGTCGGCTGCAAACCGGTCGAACAGGCACAAAGCATCGCCACCACGACTGCAACAGCAAAACTACGCATCTTCATTCCCTCCCTGAACGCGGATGCTCAGATCTTATCAGACTCTCTCTGTACCGCATTGCTGGCGATCCAGAAACAGATGAACGCCAACACGAGCGCCGACAGGCAGATGCCCAGCGACAACGCCAGGGAGCGGGCGCCGAAGCTCGCCTGCGCGGCATCACTGATCACACCCACAAGAAGCGGCCCGAGACCAAGCCCCAACAGGTTTGCGGTGAGAAAACCAAACGAAGAGGCCAATGCCCTGCGATGCGGAGCGACCGCAGACATACCGATGGCCAGCGACGTTCCGTAACCCAGCTGATACAGCACGAGGCCCAAACCAAGCAGCACGGTCGTCATCAGCCAGCCCTCAGCCATGAGGCCGGCGCCGTAAAACGGTATGACGAGGAGGTTGGCATAACCGATGTAGCGCAAGGCCATTTTGCGAGAGCGGGCCACCAGCTTGTCGCCGATGAGGCCGCCGAAGAAAAGCCCCGGAATACCCACACACAGCCCCATCAGACCGATGATGCTACCGACTTCCGCCTGGGTCAGATCGAACTGCCGCAGGTAAAGCGCCGGCTTCCAGGTGGAAAAGCCGTACCCGACGAAAATGGACAGCGAGTGTCCCAACATGTTCCAGAACCAGACCCGGTTACTGATCAATGCGCTGACGGTCTGCCCGAACCCCTCTTTCGCAGGGGCCGCTCGCACGGCATCGAGGCCGCCACGAATCGGCTCGCGAATGGTAAAGAAGAGCAAAACAGCGAGCAGCACACCCGGCGCGCCGACGGCGAAGAACGCCGTTCGCCAACCGTACTCCTGAGCAACCCAGCCACCAGCCGCGAGGCCGATGAAGCTACCGACGGTCGGCCCCATGGAGTAGATCGACAAGGCAACTGAACGCTGCTTTTCGTCGAAGTAGTCCGAAACAATCGAGTGGGACGGTGGCCCGCCGCCGGCCTCTCCCACCCCCACGCCGATGCGGCCGAGAAACAGTTGCCAGAACGATCCCGCCAATCCACAAAGAGCGGTCATCGTGCTCCACACCGTTATGGCGATGGTGACGATCCGGACTCTGTTGCTGCGATCCGCCAGGCGGGCGATGGGTACCCCCAGGGTGGCATAAAAAAGCGCAAAGGCGATGCCGGACAGGAGCCCCAACTGGGTGTCATTGAGCAGAAACTCCGCCCGCAGATCTTCGAGAAGAATGGAGACGATCTGCCGGTCCATGAAGCTGAACGCGTAGACGATCATGAGTACGCCGAGCACGTACCAACGGTAGATGTCCGCGGGCGCCTCAGCGCCCACGGTTTCGCCAGGTGATTTCAAACTCCGCCCTTACTCGTCCCAAGGCCGACAATAGTGACGCAAAAACGGAGTGCTTACAGCTTAGAAATCCAGGCGCACACCCAGCTCGAACGTGCGGCCAGGCGCCGGCGCCCGGTCCTTCACGAAAGAGACGTGCTCGCGCTGCTCTTCATCCAGCAGGTTGGTACCCCGTACGAAGACTCCCAGCACGCTGCGGCCCACCGACCAGTCGGCACCGGCATAGAGGCGCAGCTCATCGTACTCGTCGGTAGGAAGCTCGAACTCTGTGACGTCGTCCTGCTCGAACACGCGCAGGTAGTCGACAGAGGCTCTGAATACACCGTGGTTCATCTGCAGTCCCAGCCCGGCCCGCATGGGCGGCAGCCGCGACACGTTGTCGTTACCACTCACATTCAGCTCCGCTTCGACGAGATCCGCCATCGCCGTGAGACTGAGGCTGCCCTGGCTCCAGGCGGTGACCTCGTACTCGAGATCGAGCTCTATGCCGTAAAATCGGGCGTCGTCCTGTCGAAACTGGAACACAGGCAGTTCATCCAGCTCCGCCCCCGTTGCTGCTTCATAGATGAAGTCGCTGAAGTCGTGGTAGTAAACGCCAACATCGGCGTTGAACCGTTGCGTTTCGTAAGAAAGGGAAAGGGAAAGGCCCAACAGGGATTCTTCATCGAGACTCGCGTTACCCAGCTCGTAGCTTCCGGTCACGAGGTGCGGCCCATCGGAGAAAAGTTCCTCAGCAACCGGAGCGCGGCTGGACATGTCGATATTCGCGCCCAATCTCAGGGCATCGTTGAGAGGGACAACGGCGCCAAGCGACACGGCGTAGGTATTGAAGTCCGCAGAAGATCCGGCTTGCGGGTCGTGCTCTACACGACCAATCCGCGCGCCCATCTCCAGATCGAAAGTTCCGACCTCACGTTCCGCAACCCAGAAAACGCCGGATTCCGCCGTATCGACAGGCGGAACAAAAGCTTCCTCACCGATCGCTGCATACTCCCGGTCGCTGTGCTGAAGGCCGAACACGCCATGCCATGCGTCTGTTTGGTAGACCGCCTCTGC
>JAUIKX010000053.1 GCA_030430515.1 Gammaproteobacteria bacterium
ATCAACCGACGGACGCTTCGCGCTGGTGGGCTCGCTCAATCACGGCGCGAGCCTGTGGCGCGTAACCGACTACGAACGGCTTTACGACTGGAACCACCAAAAAGACTCGCCTGTAGAGCTGGTCTCCGCCGCGTTCTCACCGGACGGTACAAGAGCAGTCACTGCCGACCCGAGAACACTGGTGGTTTGGGACGTAAACACCGGCCAATCACTGCAGTTCTGGGGCACTCCGGGTAAGGTTCTGGCAACGGCCATGCTGCCTAACGGGACGGATGTGCTGTTGGGTCTGGACGACCACAGCGCGCTGCTTTTCGACTCCAGCGACGGCACACACAAACACACCCTGCTCCATGAGGGTGAAGTCACCACCGTTGCCGTGAGCGCTGACGGCCGCGTCGCCGCCACCGGCAGCGACGACAACCGTTCGATCCTGTGGTCTCTGGAAAGCGGCGAAGCCCTGCAGGAGATCGACCACGGCAACCCGGTAGGGAAAGTCGCATTGAGCGGTGATGGCAGCTGGTTGTTTACCGCCATCACCAACGATCGCGTCGCGCTATGGGACGCCGCTTCCGGCAAATTGCGACACGTTCTGCATCGAAAGAACCCGGGGGTCACGGCCGCGCGCTTCTCGCCGGACGGCACACGCCTGCTCGTCGGCACGGTAAATCGAGCTGTGGAGCTCTGGCAGGTATCTTCCGGCAAGAGGCTGAATCGCTGGAAGCTCAAAGCGGAGAATCCCTGGTACCCCACTGGCGCGGCCGTGCTCAGCCTGTCGTTTACCGACAGAGTGGGCCAATTTCGCGCACTATCGGGAGACGGTCGTCTGGCAGTCCTCGGCAGCTGAAAAACGATGTTCTCAATTGCATCTCCATCATCTCGGGGTGTGTACTTTTGCACCTGTAGGGGTATAGTTATCCACAACTCGGCGATGAGACCGAGTCGCTGGAAATGCAGCGAATACAAGAACTAAGCTGACCAATCTGTCAATTGATCGAACAGGCTTTACAAATCGGCGCTCGATTTTCGACTCTCGATTAAAAGCTCTCGAAAAAAGACAGGGCGTATGGCAGCGAGATATTGAGGACACACAAGCGCCTGGTCGGCGATGCTTCGGGGATGTAGCGCAGAGCGCGGACCCTTAACGCAACGGAACCCACAGGGCGCTAAACGGAAGGGCACAGAATATGGCGGCAATTCCCCGTCGGATTCTGATCATCAACGGCAAGGGTGGCTGTGGGAAAACCACGGTCGCAACCAACCTGGCTGCCACATACGCACGCACCCCTAACCCCGAGTGCGATCAGGGTGCGCTCACTCAGCCGGATGGCGAAGGAGCGGGTTTCCCGCCTTTCAAAGTTGCCCTGGTCGATCATGACCCCCAGGCATCCAGCACCCATTGGTGCGATTTGCGCGATGAAAGCCTCCCCTCAATTCATCTGCAGGCTGCCCACCAGCGTACCGGCATGTATCAGACGCAGGTCTTTGCAAGCCACATTCCCTCGGAAATCGACCGTGTGATCATCGACGGGCAGTCCAACGCCCGGGATGCCGACCTGGAAGTGCTCCTGAGGCAGACCGACATCATCCTCGTACCTGTGCTGGCATCACCCATCGATATCCATGCCGGCAGTAAGTTCCTGTCAAACCTGCTCACCCATCGCTTGTTCCGCGCCTCACCACGTCCGGTAGGTGTCATTGCGAATCGGGTGCAACCGAACACACCAACGCATGAAAAGCTCATGCATTTCCTCGACTGCCTGGACGTACCGAACGTCGCTACATTCCGCGACACACCGGCTTACCACGATGCCATGGCCGAGGGTAAAGGCATCGTCGATATGCCCGAATGCAGGGCAGCGCGCAAGGAAAACGGCGCGTGGAGGCGGCTGGTCAACTGGATCGAAGCGCAACCCCATTCCGATCGAGCCAGCGTGCAGGCCCTCAGATCGCGCCCGATCCCTGCCGGGCGCGCGTCGATTCGCAGGAAAATCGATTCCGCACAAGCGTAGAATCCGCTTCCTTCAAACCGCCTCAGTTCAGGGCTCGAATGATCCGCGTTCAGGATGTCTGCTTCAAAAGAGGCGACGATGTAATTTTCGACAAGCTGACCTTTACCGTCCATGCCGGCCAGCGCGTCGGCATTGTCGGCCGTAACGGGGTAGGCAAATCCACGCTGTTTGAGCTCCTGCGCCATCGCTTCGAACCGGACGACGGTGATGTCGGGCTTCCCGAACACTGGCGTATCAGCCACATGCGCCAGGAGCTGGGCGATTCCGATCAGCCCGCGATTGAGTTCGTGCTCGACGGGCATCGCGAGCTGCGCAAGGTTGAGCAGCAGATCGCCAAGGCCGAGCACGACAATGCTGACGGCACCCGGCTTGCCGCTCTGCATGGACAGTATGCAGATCTCGGCGGTCATGAAGCTTCAGCGACCGCAGCCACAATCCTGCACGGACTCGGCTTCGCTACCGATGAATTCGGCAAACCATTCAACGCGTTTTCAGGTGGCTGGCGCATTCGCCTGGGCCTCGCACAGACGCTCATGCAACCGGCTGAACTGCTGCTTCTGGATGAGCCCACCAACCACCTGGATCTCGAGGCTACGGTCTGGCTCGAACAGTATCTGGCTCGCTACGAGGGCACGATTCTGGTGATCGCGCATGACCGGCGCTTCCTGGATACCGTGACAGATCACACGCTGCACCTCATTCAGGGACAGGGCCAGGTTTACCGCGGCGGTTACAGCCGCTTCGAGCGTACCCGAGCAGAAGCTCTGGAAAGGGAATCGAAGAGCGCTGCCAAACGGGCGGCAGAGGCCGCGCACATCGAGCAATTCGTGCAGCGGTTTCGTGCCAAAGCAAGCAAGGCGAAACAGGTACAGAGCCGTCTCAAAGTGCTGGAGCGGTTGAAAGATACGGCCTCGATGCTCGTCGACAGCCCCTACAGGGTGAGCTTTACCGATCCCGAAAAAGTCTCCAACCCACTCCTGAGCTTTCGTGATCTGAGCTTGGGCTACAACGGTGAGCCAGTACTTACTAACCTGTCGCAGACCATCGCACCAGGTGCTCGTATCGGTGTTCTCGGCGAGAACGGTGCAGGCAAGTCGACGCTGCTGAAGTGCCTGGTCGGCGCGCTCGAGCCGCTCGGCGGCGAACTGGTGCGCGGCCCGCATTCTTCGACCGCGTACTTCTCCCAGCATCAGATGGAAACTCTGAAGATGGAGCAGACGCCGCTCCAGCACGTGCTGGAAGCAGCGGACCTGCCCGAGCAGAGCGCGAGAGATCTTCTTGGCGGCTGGGGATTCAGCGGCAATATGGTGACGCGGCCCGTGAGCACCCTGTCGGGTGGCGAGAAGGCCAGGCTGGTGCTGGCGCTGATCGCTCGCACCCAACCGGCGCTTCTGGTGCTGGACGAGCCGACCAATCACCTGGATATCGATATGCGTGAAGCGCTGTCACTGGCGCTGCAGAGCTACGAGGGCGCCGTCGTTCTCGTGGCTCACGACCGGGACCTGCTGGACGCTACCTGCGAGGAGCTCTGGCTTCTGCGCGACGGCACGCTAAACCGGTTTCGCGACAGTGTGGACGCCTATGCCCGGCTGCAGCAGGCCAGCGACAGCGTCACAGCTGACGTCGAAAGCAGCGAATCATCGAAAAAGGCGCAACGCCAGGCCCGCGCGCAGGCCCGCCAGGCGCAGTCCGCTGCAAGGGCTGAGCTGAAACGGCTCGAAAAGGAAGTGTCGCAACTGACCGACCAGCTGGCCGAACTCGAAGAAACGCTGGCGGACCCGAAGACATTTTCCGACCTGCCACCGGAAGAACTCACGGAGCGTCTTGCTGAAGCGGGCAAGCTCCGCCAGCGCCTCGAAAGCAGCGAAGAGGCCTGGCTGGAAGCAGCAGATGCCCTGGAACAGATCGATGGCTGACTATGCCACGCCGCCAGCGGAGCTTTC
The DNA here is from genome assembly GCA_030430515.1 of Gammaproteobacteria bacterium. GTDB lineage: Bacteria > Pseudomonadota > Gammaproteobacteria > Pseudomonadales > Azotimanducaceae > SYFY01. Next base: position 3,953 of record JAUIKX010000053.1, read on the forward strand.
GATCGTTCCCGAGCTGGTGGCGAAGCTCCTCGAGGAACAGTATCCGGAGCTTGCCAAAGAAGAAATCGAACCGTTCGAGCAGGGCTGGGACAACGTACTGCTGCGCATCGGAGGCAAACATCTCGCGCGCATGCCGAGACGCGAAGTCGCAGTCGAGCTCCTACGCAATGAGCAGATGGTGCTGCCGAAAATCGCCTCGCGTCTGCCTGTGCCGATCCCTGCGCCGATCTTCGCCGGCCGGCCATCGCCCGAATATCCATGGCCGTGGAGCATTACGCCCTGGCTCGAAGGGCTGCCAGCAGCGCAGGCGCCGCTGAGTGGTCGGGGGGCAATGCAGTTGGCGGAGTTCTGGGCGGCGCTGCACAGCCTGGACCCCGCGCTCATGCCTGATGAGTGCGTACCAAACCCGGTGAGGGGGGTTCCGCTGGAGGCCCGCAGAAATGCCTACTATGAGCGGCTTGAACAGATGGCGATGCATGGTGAGCCAGTGGAGGCCGCGCTGCCGGCAGTCTGGGAGGCTGCGATTTCAGCGCCGTATTCCCAACAACCGACAATCACTCAGGGCGACCCTCACGCGCGCAACATCCTCACCGCAAACGGCGAGCTGGCCGCAGTGATCGACTGGGGCGACGTCACCCGAGGCGACGCCGCTTCCGACCTTGCGAGCTTCTGGATGCTGGTAAATGATGCCTCAGTACGCGGGAACGCCATCGACCGGTACGCAAACCTCGCCACTCACAGCGACGCGCTCGAAGGGTTCACCGCACTGATGGCGCGCGCTCGTGGATGGGCACTGCTCTACGGGCTGGTGCTCCGGGTGACCGGCCTGGTCGATCATCCGGTGCACGCGCAGATGGGGCTCGACACGCTGAGAAACCTGCGCGAACCGCCCTAATCGTCTTTATCGACTTCGATGCGGATGATCCGCACGGCCTGCTGATCGGCACCGACGAACTCTCCCGGAGCCACTGTAACCGCTTCGCGTCGGCCCTTACGCTGCACAGCCACCGTTGTGTCCCGTGTTGCCGCCGCCAGGTGCTCGAACGCATGTTCGGCATCCACCGGCCGTTGGCCATCGATGCTCAGCAGGATGTCTCCCGCCTTGACCGCGCTGTCCTTCTTTGGCTGACGTAGCACCAGAACGCCTTCGTCGACCTCGAAATAGCTCGCAAGGTCACCTTCGACGTCCATGAGAGTGAGCGAGGTCTCGGGTACCTGCGGCGGATCGGGCGCAAAAACCCTCGTGTGCATATTGCCCAGACCATCACCGATACTGCTTACCTTCTCGCGCAGCATGCGCATGGTCTGCTGGCTGTAGGCTTGCGTTTCTATTCGGGCGCCGAGCCTTTCGCTCCCGCGCCGGTAGGTGACTTCGACCGTGTCGCCAGGCGAAACATCGCGCATGAACGTGGTGAGCTTGCGCATGGGATCTTTGCCACTCCCTGCCAGATCGACGCCGCCAATGCTCAGCAGGACGTCACCGGCCTGTATACCCGCCTGATCCGCCCCGCCGCCGGGAGTGACGCCTGACAGCGCAACACCGTCACGCTCACAGCACTCATCCAGCAGCACGCCGAGCATCGCGCGGTCTTTACCCATTTCCCGCCCACGGGAAAACGCCGCGCTGTACGCCTCTGCCAGCTCGGCCGCTGCCTCATCGAGCCGCTGACGCGCTTCCTCGAGACGCTGCTCCATTTCACTGCCTGCGTATGCCGGCGCAACCAAAATCGCGCCAAGCATGAGTACCCAAAGATTCCTGAACATCATCTACTCCTGACTCGTTGCGGCCTAATAAACCGCATACGTGAATTCGGGTTGCTCGGCCTGCTGCACGGTCCGCAGCGATTCGAGCAGCTCCACGCGGCGCTGCCAGAGCATGCGCCGCCAGCGCTCGTCTTCAGGCGACAGGCCGGCACCGGCCTTCTGGCTGTCGAGCGCTGTCAGTTCAGCATCGATGTCTGCAAGGCGGTAAAAAAGCGCAGACTCGCTGCTGGTGATCGAGTTGCGAACCGGTAGGCCGACCTGCGCCTCCAGCTGCTGGGAGCGGTTCACCAGGTCGCCAAGCGCAACGGTTTCGACCGGGGCACCCGCGTTAAAAGGCTGCCAGACGAGCATGCCGATCATGGCCGCAAAGAACACAGAGGCGGCCGCTGCCATTGGGAATCGATGCAGCCACCCTGTCGCCGATGATGATGCCGGTCTTCCCTGGGCCTGCGCCGCGCGTATGCGTTCCCATGCTTCAGGCGAAGGCGCCACATCAGGCAGGTCGCGAAGGGATTGCCGCACCTCGCGAAGGTCGTGTAACGCCTCCCGCACCGCGGCGTCGGACTCGAGTTCCCGCGCACGGGACACTTCGAGCTCGTCGCCATCACGGAGCGCAAGCAGTTCGTTGATCGTCGGTTTCGTACTCATCATGTCCTCTCAGCCGCTGCATGAGCGTGCTGTAAGCTCGGGCGAGCTGCGATTTGGAAAAGCTCGCCGTTTTGCCCATCAGGGCACCGATTTCCTTGTGTGTGTAGCCTTCAACGTCGTGCAGCCAGACCACCATGCGCGCCTGCTCGGGCAGGGTCGCCAGCGCTCGCTCGACATCAGACAGTCCGTGCATACGCTCGGTGTCCTCGTCGGCGTCCGGACTGTCGAGGGGCTCTTCGGCGCTACGGCGCTTCTGCCACGGGGAGCGCAGGCGCATGAGGCAGTGATTCACGGCCGTTTTTCTCACCCAGCCAACCACTGCTGCAGGCTTGTGCAGCGTATGAGCGTGCTCGATGAGCTGCACGAAAACGTCCTGCAGCACTTCCTCCGCTGCTGCCCGGCTGCCGAGCACCCGAGTGCTCATGGACATCACCGCAGGGCTCAGAATTTCGTATAGCTGTGCAAACGCAGCCTCCTCGCCGCGCACCACGCGCTGCGGTAGCCCCACCGGAAGTTCCACGTTTGCAAAGCCTGCCATGCATTAAAGATGCCCCAGCGACGCAAAGCGTCGCAACAAATTTGAAATATGCACTGAAACTTCCTCTCGGGCACTGTTCGAACGTTCGTTCGGTTATACTTCCGGCATGACCACCAAAGCTTCAATCGTCAGGGAGACCCTGGACGAGCAGCTGGTCGGCGTGTTTCTGCGTCGCGGCTACGAAGGTGCGACCCTGGCCCACCTGGCAGATGCTGCCGGCCTCTCCAAAGCGAGCCTCTATCATCACTACCCTGGCGGCAAAGTAGAGATGGCAGGCGCGCTGCTGCGCAGATCCTGCGCTCAGGCGCAGAGCCTGGCGTTCGACAAGCTGGCGGCCTCCGCTATATCTGCATCTGCCGACGAGCGGCTGTGCAGCTTTCTGGACGGCTTTGAGCGCTATACGGAGCATGGCACACGGCCGTGCCTGGTTACCGTGCTGGCGCAGGCTGCCGAAGGCGATTTCGCCAAACAGGCCCGGCTGGCGCTCGACCATTGGCGCGCACAGCTGGCGGCCACGTGCATCGAACTGCATGAGGAACGCCCCAAGCGCGGCATCAGAATGGCGGAGCAGATTCTTGGTGAGTTGCTCGGCGCGCTGTTGACGGCAATTGCGCTGAACGAACCGAAACTGCTCACCCGGGCTGTAAAACGCTGGCGCAAACTGGTCAAATCCGCCGGCAGCTAAACGAAAGCCCATCGACCGAGGATTTGCCATGGCCCGCCAATTCCCAGCCACCCGCATGCGCCGTAACCGTCGGCATGATTTTTCCAGACGTCTGGTGCGGGAAACGGAGCTTTCGACCAACGACCTCATTTATCCGCTCTTCGTGATTCCCGGTGATGGGGTTACCGAAACGGTCGATTCCATGCCGGGCGTGTGTCGGCGTTCCATCGATCTGCTCTGCAGGGAAGCCCGTGAAGCCTGGGAGCTGGGCATTCCCGCAGTAGCGCTTTTTCCAAACGTCCCGAGCGATGTACGGACCGAGCACGGAGAGGAAGCCGCGAATCCCAATGGCCTCGTTCCGCAAACGGTCCGCGCCCTGAAAGCGGCGGTGCCGGAACTCGGCGTGATCACCGATGCAGCGCTCGATCCCTATACGACCCATGGCCACGATGGCGTTCTGAACGGCGACGGTTACGTAGATAACGACGCCACCGTCGCGGTGCTGTGCGAACAGGCGAAAGTCTGCGCCGACGCCGGCGCTGATGTCATCGCCCCGTCAGACATGATGGACGGCCGTATTGGCGCTATTCGCAGTGCGTTGGACACAGCCGGGCACGACCTCACGCAGATCATGTCCTATTCCGCCAAATTTGCCTCGGCCTACTACGGCCCTTTCCGCGACGCTGTGGGCTCATCGGCGACGCTCGGCAAATCGGGAAAGCAGACCTACCAGATGGATCCCGCCAACACCGACGAAGCGCTGCAGGAAATCGCGCTCGACCTGGAAGAAGGCGCAGACATGGTGATGGTAAAACCCGGCATGCCGTACCTCGACATCGTCCGCCGCGTTCACGAAACCTTCGGCGTGCCAACGTTCGCCTACCAGGTAAGCGGTGAATATGCGATGCACGCAAACGCAATCGAGAAAGGCTGGCTGAAGGAAGACGTCGTGCTCGAATCGCTGACCTGCTTCAAGCGTGCTGGCGCCAGCGGAGTGCTCACGTACTTTGCCCGGCGAGCCGCCGAAGCGCTGAGGAGCTAGCTTACTTCCAGCACAGCGAGCCTGAGCTGCACTCCTTCCAGCTGGCGAGCCTCCACCGCGAGCTCTCTGGTTGAAAGCATGTTTCTTTCGAGCCAGCTCTTCTGGAGCGACAGGATCAGCTCGTTTCCATCTACCGTGAAGGACAGCTCGCCGGGAGAGCGGTTGTCCGAGTGACCGCGCTCGAGGATCACCGCCAGACGGAGCAGAACCATGGCACGGAGAAGGTCCAGCCTTCGATCGTCTGGCAACGAGCGCCATGCAAGTGCGGGGAAGCTGCGGCGATGGCCTCTAACCAGCAGAACCAGCTCCTCCTGCTCTGATTTCGAGAAACCGTGCAGGGGCGCATTGGCCAGCATGTATGCTCCGTGGCGGTTGTAGCTCTGCGGAGAAAGCATGAGCCCCACCTCATGGAGACAAGCAGCCCAACCAAGCATACGAGCGGTCTGTTCCCCCAGAAGCCAACCCGAACGCTCCGCTTCTGCCGCCAGATGGACGACCTGCCGACGCACCCTTTCGGCCTGCTGCTCATCCACATGAAAGCGTCGCCCGAGGTTCGCGACCGTACGTGCCTGAACCGATTCGCCGAGGCTGCCTTCGACATGAAGCATGCCCTGCAGAAGCGAAGCGTCCACATACTGCATGCGATCAAGCGCCAGCACTTCGAAAACGGCACTCAAAATAGCCACACCTGCAGGAAAGATGTCCACCCGCTCCGGCGCGAGCCCCGGGAGCCCGACCTGGGTGACCCATCTGCGATCCACAAGTGCTTCTTCCAACGCGGCAATCCCCTGCCCGTCGATCACCCCATCGCTCCAGCCGTTGGCAACCATTACCGCCTGGATCGATTCGATACTGCCGGATGTACCCACTACCTGAGCAAGTCCTTCCGACACGCTCAAGTTGCTGCGCAACAGGGTTTCGACCGCCGCATGGCGGGCCACCGGATAAGCTCCAGGCACCAGGTCAGCAGGCGTGAAGTAGCGATCGGTGAAACTGACGCAACCCAGAGCTAGAGAGTGAGTGTCCGTGAGGGTCCGGCCACCATAGGTGTTCGCACTGAACGCAAACTCGGTACTGCCGCCGCCAATATCCACCACCAGCCGGTTGACCGCGCCGTCATCGGGTGCTGGTGGCTCCAGAAACCCAGCCACTCCCAGGTCGATCAGCCGAGCCTCTTCGTCGCCGGAAATGACGCTGACCGGCACACCCAGCACCTGTTCGGCCTCACGAATGAACAGATCACGGTTTCGAGCCTCACGCAGAGCGCAGGTTCCAGCAACCCGGATGTTCTGACGGGGTACACCAGCAAGCCGCTGCCCGAAGGCTGCCAGGCACTCGAGGCCGCGACGCAGCGCATCAGGGTGAATCAGCCCGTCTTTGAAGCCCGACAGGAGCTGCACCTTCTGTTTGAGACGCTCCCGGGCGATGAATCCGCTCTCCTGCTGTTCTCCCAGGAGCAGGTGGAAACTGTTCGACCCGAGGTCCACGGCCGCATAGAGGTTGCTCTCGTCCAAGCCTATATCTTCGTCAAAGTTGATAACCAAACGATCTTAACGGTCACAGCGTGCGGATGCATGAACACCTTTATTTGGTGGTAATATCCGCCGCTGATTCAACTTTCAAACAACGAGCGACCTGAAATGACAGATCAAATCGTACATACCACCGACGACCAGTTCGAAAGCGACGTACTTGGCTGCGAGAAGCCCGTTCTGGTGGACTACTGGGCAGAATGGTGCGGCCCCTGCAAAATGATCGCGCCGATTCTGGAAGAAATTGCCGACGAGTACGGCGACCGCATCCGCGTCTGCAAAATGGACATCGATGCAAACCAGGCGACGCCTCCGAAGTACGGTATTCGCGGCATTCCAACCCTTATGCTGTTCAAAAACGGCGAAGTGGAAGCCACCAAGGTCGGAGCGCTTTCCAAGTCGCAGCTGGCCGCGTTCCTGGACAGCAATATCTAGGAACCAGATCGCACAACGTCAAGGATGGTGTATACGCCACCCTTGACGTCAGGCGCCAAAACACTAAACTTCAGAAAAGCACCGGGGCCTGATGGCGGCTAGTTCGCCAGCTTTATTGCCTTTCCGGTGCGCCGCCACTTCCGCTTCCCCCGAACGTTTCCAAACCAATCCCGCATGAAGACGGGATAGAAACGAAACGACCATCGGCTCTCGCGGAGATTTCATTCCATCAGGTGAGCACACCACTGCCATGACCATGAATCTAAGTGACCTCAAGCGTATGCCTGTCGGCGAACTCGTCGATATGGCCCGAGAAATGGGGCTCGACAACATTGCCCGCTCCCGCAAGCAGGAAGTCATCGCCGCCATCGTTCGAAAGCTGTCGAAGAACGGCGAAGACATCTACGGCGAAGGTACTCTCGAAATACTGCAGGATGGCTTCGGCTTTCTCCGCTCGCCTGAAGGCTCCTATCTGGCAGGACCAGACGACATCTATGTTTCACCAAGCCAGATCCGTCGTTTCAACCTGCGCACCGGTGACAGCATCGCCGGCAAGATACGCCCACCCAAAGATGGCGAACGCTACTTCGCGCTACTGAAAGTTGACGAGATCAATTTCAGCGAGCCCAACTCCAAGAAGCATAAGGTTCTGTTCGAGAACCTCACGCCGCTTTTCCCTGACGAACCCCTCAAACTCGAGCGAGGCAACGGCAGCACGGAAGATCTCACGGCCAGAGTCATCGATCTCATCGCGCCAATCGGCAAGGGTCAGCGCGCACTGGTAGTTTCTCCGCCGAAGGCGGGTAAAACCCTCGTACTGCAGAACATCGCGCAGTCCATCACATCCAACAATCCGGAAGTGGTGCTCATCGTTCTGCTGATCGACGAGCGTCCTGAGGAAGTCACCGACATGCAGCGCTCAGTGCGCGGTGAGGTTGTTGCCAGCACCTTCGACGAGCCACCCTCCCGCCATGTGCAGGTTGCTGAAATGGTGATCGAAAAAGCCAAGCGGCTGGTCGAGCACAAAAAAGACGTGGTGATTCTGCTCGATTCGATCACCCGCCTGGCGCGGGCCTACAACACGATCGTGCCGTCATCCGGCAAGGTGCTGACCGGCGGTGTGGACGCCCACGCGCTCGAACGCCCCAAGCGCTTCTTCGGCGCTGCTCGAAATATCGAAGAAGGCGGCAGCCTGACCATCATCGCCACCGCGCTGGTCGACACCGGCTCGAAGATGGACGAAGTGATCTACGAAGAGTTCAAGGGCACCGGTAACCAGGAGCTCCATCTCGAGCGCAAGATCGCCGAAAAGCGGGTCTACCCTGCCATCAACATCCGCCGATCCGGCACGCGCCGAGAAGAGCTATTGATGGGCGAAGAGGAACTGCAGCGCGTATGGATTCTCCGCAAGCTCCTGCATGAAATGGACGACCTCGCGGCTATCGAGTTCATGATCGACAAACTCAAGGACACGAAGACCAACGAGGAGTTCTTCTCCTCCATGAAGAGCCGCTAATTACCACATCTGCTCGCATAACCGGTATCGGCCCCGGGCCGATCCATGTCGTTCGCCTGACTCTGGAGCCAGCTCCACAGTCAGGCAATGATTTTACCTTCGCTCCCGGCCAGTACACTTCGGTACATCATCCGGGTAGCTCGCCCATTACCTTCTCTATCGCGTCATCGCCGCACCGGCTACCTGATCTCGAGCTGCATTTTCAGCCCATGCCCGGCGCACCCGGCGCCGAGCAGATGCTCGATCTTCTGAAGCGTGAAACCCATCTGCAGCTCACGCCCCCTGCCGGTAACGCAACGCTGTCGAACACAGATGAACCGTTACTTTTCATCTGCGGCGGCAGCGGCGTCGCACAGGCCTGGTCCATGATTGAGTGGCTGTCCGCTCAACCTTCGCAGCCAGAGACGGCTCTGCTCTGGTGCGCAGATGACGAGAGCCTGCTGTACCTCAGGGATCGACTCGTGGAAAAAGCCTTCGTCGATACGACCATCTGCATCGACAGCCAGCGCGACGAAAACAATTCGGGGCTCACATGGTTGCGGCAGCACGCCTCAAACTACCAGCATTGCCGCATCTTCCTGTGCGGCGGCCCGCCGTTCGTCTATGCCGTAGAAGACACGCTGCACGCGCTCAACGAGTCGCCGTGGAAGCTATCCAGCGACGTTTTCGACTACGCCCCGCGCAGCCGGCAGGGGTAGTTCGGGTAACTCCGATGCGGCCTGAATGAGATACTCGCTCCCGCGATCCACCTCACCCATGCTGACACAAAGCCGCCCCAGCTCACCGTAAACCTGCGGGCTTTTCTCCAGGCGCAGGCTGTTCTCGAAATACTCGCGGGCTTTCGCCCAGGCTTCGTTTCGCATGGACAAACGCCCCAGAGTCAGAAGCAGCGTCGCGTCGTTAGGATGTTTGCGCAACCATTGCTCAGCGGTAGCCAGCTGATCCTTGCTTTTGGCAGCACCGATCTCCCCGTAGAGCGCCACCAGCGGCGTAGCCCATTCGCTTTTCAGCGCCTGCTTCACCACGCGCTCGGCGTCGTCGTCGCGACCATCATCGATCAGGGCCTCGGCATAGATGGCAGCGATGTCACTCTGCTTGCGCAGGCTCTTCGGCAGGTTGTTCCAGGCCGACTCAGCAGGCGCCTCGGCAAGGTGCGCGCGCCAGGCTTTCTGTGAGAGTTCTTCGAGAGCATCAGAGCTCATTGCGCGGCTGGATTCCGCGTCCGGCAACGCTTCGAGCAAAGCCTCCCAATCACCAAGAGCCTCATAGCATGCCAGCAGCAGGCGGTTGACCAGAGGGTGCCTGGGCGCTTCGCCCCTCAGCGTCAGCAGGCGAGCCAGGCTCTGATCAAAGCGGCCGGCTTTCAGCAGAAGTTCCGCGTGGGTCAATCCCACCGCAAACCGGGAACCAGGCGTACTTTCTTCGGCCAGTCGGATGAGCTCGTCGCGCTGCGCTTCTTCGCCCACTTCGTTGGCCGCCTGAGCTGCGTGCAGATAGTTGACCAGCGGGAATTCCACCGACGGCGCTGCGTCTGCAAGCAGACGCCGTGACCCATGCCAGTCTCCCTCGGCCCAGAGCAACAGGCCCTGAGCCGTTTTCTTTCGCGCAGCGCGCGCTTTACGCTCCTGAGCCCAGCGGGCCAGCCCGCCGAAGCCATTCGTCAGGCGGGATACCAGTGCGAACAGGAGCCGGACCGTCAGGTAGATGACAATGAAGACCGCCAGCGCAAACCAGACGCTGGTTTCCCAGGCCATATCACCGTACGCAATCAGAACGTAGCCCGGGTCGCGAACAATCAGCGTACCCACGCAGGCACCGAGGATCACGAATGCCAGCAGGGCGATCAGGCCGACCTTCACGCCGCGCCCCCCTCGAGCACCTCTTCCTGGGGCTCGATCTCCGGCACGGGCCGGAGCGCTTCCGGTGCCTCGACTCGCTCTTGCGGCGATGCCGATTCGGGTGCGAGACCTCTGAGCACATCGTTGAGCGCATTGAACGACGCACTGATGTCAGGCATCGGCTTCTCGAGATCAACCGCGAGGAGCTCATCGATCACCGTCACAAAGTCGGCGACATCCTGCGAGTCACCAGCCAGGTACGTCTCAACCCAGGCTTTTGCATTGGTGAGACTCGCCTGCCAGACGTCCTGGTGGCGTTTGAGTGCTGCAAGCTGCGCCTGCTCGATGGTGAGACG